>PKTC01000340.1 GCA_002869305.1 Marinilabiliales bacterium | reverse complement strand
TGAGGCTAAAAATTATGCTAACATAAGTCCCGAAATGAATGGTCGTATTGAGAAGATTTATGTTGAAGAAGGGCAACGCGTTAACAAGGGTGAGCTTTTGCTTTCTCTTAATACAGATGCTATTGAAAATCAAATAAAGGGAGTTAAAAGTACATTGGAGTTTGCTACAACAACTTTTGAAAAGCAAGATAATTTGTGGAAACAAGGTATTGGCTCCGAAATCGACTATTTAACTTCCAAAAACAACAAGGAATCGTTAGAGGCTCAGCTGGAATCCTTAGAAGCTCAAAAACGCATGTCGCAAATCAGGGCTCCTTTTGCAGGTGTTGTCGATAAAATTTTTCCGAAAGAAGGCGAAATTGCTAGCCCTGGATTTCCTGTAATGGAATTTGTTAATTTAAGTAAGCTGACGATTACTGCTGATGTTTCTGAGGCTTTTGTCGGCAAAATTAAAGAAGGTCAGAATGTAGAGTTAAGTTTTTCGTCTCTTCCTGATGTAATGATAAAAACACCCATTATCAGAGTTTCAAAAGTAATTACTTCTTCTAGTAGGACATTTGAAATTGAGATGGAAATAAATAATCCAAATGAAACGATTAAACCCAATATGGTTTCGTCTATAAAAATTAAAGACTTTAGTACCGATAATGCTTTTGTTGTTCCCTCATTAGCAATACGTAAAGATATTACCGGAAAATATGTATACACCGTTAACAAAGAGGATAATCAACACATTGTTGGTAAAAAATATATAACAACAGATTTATCTTACGAAGAAAATACGATGATAACCGATGGTCTTTCAAAAGGAGATCAGGTAGTAGTTAAAGGATTTCATTTGGTAAGTGCAGGTGTTCCTGTTAATGTTGTAAAATAATTGAAACTGAACTGACATGACAGATAAAAAAATAAAAGATAAAGTGGTTAGGGAATTTAAGCTAACTACCCTTGCACTTAAAAATAAAAACACGGTATACTTACTGGCTTTAATCCTGCTATTCTTTGGAATATACTCGTACCGAAGTTTACCTAAAGAATTGTTCCCTGAGATCGTTTGGCCACAAATTATGGTTCAAACTGTATATCCAGGCAACTCTCCTGAGGATATGGAAAACTTGGTAACCAGACCTTTGGAGAAAGAGCTGGAAAATGTGCGGGGCTTAAAGGAAATTACTTCCATATCTGCCCAGGATGCTTCCATGATTTTCGTTGAATTTAATACAGACGTTGATTTAGAAGATGCTCTTAGAAGAGTAAAAGATGGTGTTGATAACGCGAAGACAGAACTACCTGCTGAAGGGCCAAGTTTTCCGGGTCCTGTTGCTTTTGATCTTGATTTCTCTGAATTTCCCATTATCAATATAAATTTATCGGGCGATTACAGCATCGAAGAGTTGAAATATTATGCAGAACAGTTGCAAGATGAGTTTGAGAGCATACCCGAGGTTTCAAAAGTATTGATTGAAGGTGTTAACGATAGAGAAATAAAAGTTAATGTAGACTTGCTTAAGTTAGAAGCCTTAGAAATTAGTTTTTACGACATTAAAATGGCCATTGTAAATGAAAACATTTCAATGTCGGGAGGTGAAATATTATTAGGACAAACCCGTCGAAGTATTAGAACAGTTGGCGAATTTGAAGATATTGATGATTTAAAAAATATCATCATTAAAAGTGAAAACGGCAAAAATGTGTATTTAAAAGATGTTGCAGAAGTTGTTGATGGCTATGCCGAACCCAAAAGTTTTGCGCGTTTAAATACAAAATCTGTGGTTTCACTACAGGTTGTGAAAAAAGGCGGAAAAAACCTTCTTTCTACTACCGATCAAATATATGCTAAACTTGACGAAGCCAAAAGCAGTAACGTTCTTCCTAATAACTTAGAAATATCCATTACCAACGATCAGAGTGAAGACATTAAAATGCAGCTAAGCGCCCTGGAAAATAGTATGATCATGGGTGTAATATTTGTTATAACTGTATTATTCTTCTTCCTTGGAACACGAAATGCACTGTTTGTTGGCCTGGCAATTCCAATGTCGATGTTTATTTCTTTTGTTGTTATTGGTGCCATTGGTTTCCGCATTAATTTCATCGTACTATTCTCTTTAATATTAGCACTGGGTATGTTGGTGGATAATGCTATAGTTGTTGTTGAAAACATCTATCGATTTGTCGATAAAGGATATGATCCGTGGAATGCGGCAAGAGAGGCTGTTGGTGAAATAGCAATACCTATTATTGCATCTACGGCAACTACTTTAGCTGCATTTTTCCCGTTGGTATTGTGGGATAGTATAATTGGCGAGTTTATGAAATATCTTCCCATTACCTTAATTATTGTGCTAACCTCTTCCCTGTTAGTTGCTCTGGTTATAATCCCGGTAGTAGTAGCCACATTCATAAAAACAAACGATGAAGTAAAAGAAAAAACAAAACGTCAAAAACGGAATGCAATTATTTTAGCCGTTGTAATGCTTGTTTTAGGTTTCTTACTTGTAATGTTCAACGTAATGATTCTGGGCAACCTTTTAATGGTTTTTGGTTTAATTGGTATTCTTCACAAACTGTTTTTACAAAGAATGGAATCCTGGTTCCAGGATATCTTCTTAGTTAAGTTAGAGCGGGTTTATAGCAAAGTATTGCATTATGCCTTAAGTGGAAAAAGGTTGTTATTATTCTTTGGAGGAACAGTAGCGTTACTTTTTATTACCATAATCCTGTTTTTCTCTCACATGCCTGATATATTATTTTTCCCTGATACCGACCCAAAACAGGTTAATGTAATAGTGAAAATGCCTGAAGGTACAGATATATTAGCAACCAATGAATTTGTTAATATTTTGGAAAAAGATGTAACTGCATTTTATGAACCATACAATAGTGAATATGGCGAACCTATGATTGAATCCATTTTAACAACTGTTGGTAAAGGTGATCCTTATGAAATTGGTGGTGGTGGAAAGCCTAATGAAGCCATTATAACAATCAGTTTTATCGATTTTGAAAAAAGAGGCGATGTAAGTACCTCGCTTATGTTAAGCGATTTAAGTGGTCATCTACTGGGAAAATATCCGGGAGTTGAACTCGAAGTTGCAAAACCACAAGAGGGTCCACCAACAGGCAAACCTATTAATTTAGAAATAATTGGTCAGGATTTCGACCAGCTCATTCAGTTGGCTGACACCATTAAAAACACATTGGAACTTGCTGGCGTTGAGGGTATTGAGGGTTTAAAGATGAATATAAGCACACAAAACCCTGAATTACTTATTCATATTGATAGAGATAAAGCGCAACGCTATGGGCTTTCAACCATTATGATAGCAAATACCATAAGACAATCACTATTTGGTGATGAAGTTTCTGACTTTAAAGTAGGTGAAGATGAATATCCGATCATGATTAGATTGAAGGATGAATACAGATATAATTTACCTGCCATGATGAATATGAAAATTCCCGTATTTGGTGATGGGCCTCCGGCTTATATTCCATTATCTGCCGTTGCCAGTTACGAATATTCAACAACCTTTAGTTCGATTCGTAGAAAGGATCTTGACAGGGTAATTACTTTATACTCAAACGTAATTGAGGGCTACAATGCTAACACTATAAATGTGCAACTTGCATCTATAATGGAAGATTTTGAAATGCCAGCGGGTTATCGTTACGAATTTACAGGAGAGCAACAAGAACAAGATGAGTCTTCTGCATTTTTAGCGAATGCGATGCTTATAGCTTTAGCGCTTATATTGCTTATATTGGTTACTCAGTTTAATTCCATAATCCGAACTTTGATTATTCTTACCAGTATCTTGTTTAGTACTATAGGTGTATTTGGTGGTTTGTGGACTTTTAGAATGGATTTCGTGGTCATAATGACGGGTATTGGTATTATTTCGCTTGCCGGAATTGTTGTGAACAACGCGATTGTGCTCATTGATTATATTGAGCTTCTAAAAGAAAGAAAAAAGAAAGAGCTTGGTTTATCCGTAAATGAATATTTACCCGTTTCTGCAGCTACAGAATGTATCATTCAGGGTGGAAAAACAAGATTACGACCTGTATTGCTTACAGCAATTACTACCATCCTAGGATTATTGCCAATGGCTATTGGATTAAACTTTGATTTCGAAGGTTTATTTTCCAGTTACGATGCTAATATTTATTTTGGTGGTGACAATGCAGCTTACTGGGGACAGATGTCATGGACAGTAATTTTTGGTTTGACATTTTCAACTTTCTTAACCCTTGTAATTGTACCTGTAATGTACCGTATGACGGTTATTGCTCAAAAGAAAATTTCACGTTTAACCGGCGAAATAAAGGCAAATATTGCCGAAAGAAACGGTCGATAATACTTTCAAGTGTAATTTTTAAAACCTGGGTAGTTTACCCGGGTTTTTTTATTTGCCTTTTTTTATTTCATTCTTTAAATTTATACGTAACTTGTATTAGGAATCGTTTTCACTTAACTTTTTAAACATGAAGAAACTGCCTTCGTACGAAGAATTGCAGCATAGGATAGCTCAACTCGAAAATGAATTGGCGAGTTTTAAATCTGGTGGTTCTAAAATTCCTTTCAATATAAAAGCAAATCTTTTTTATGATATTTGTGAATATTCAAAAAATGCCGTGGTTCTTTTTGAATCATTTGATAATGGTAAATCATTTAAAATTAAATATTGTAATAAAAAAGCGGAAGAATTTGAAAAAATTTCACGGGAAAATATTATTGGGAAAACGCTAGTTGAATTATTTCCTACTGTACATAACTCAGGTTTTTTAGAAGCTTTGCGGCGTGTTTTTAAATCGAATAAAGCGGAAGAATTTCCCGCTGTTTCCATTTCTTCAGGTAAAATTTTGGAATGGAAGCAAAATTACATTTACAGGCTTTCGGACAAGGAGATAGTTAGTATTTATATTGACGAAACTATTAATAAAAATAAAGAGTTTGAACTAAAAGAACACCGGGAAAAGCTTCAAATTGCGATGGAAGCCGCAAGTTATTTCAGCTTTGAAATCGACCTTACAACATACCAAATATCGACACTTAAAGAATTGTATTTAACCCTGGGTTATTCTGAATCCGAATTGAATGCTTTTCTAAAAAATGCAGGAAGCCTTATCCATCCGGAAGATTATAATAAAGCAAAAAAACTGATTTCTAAACACGCGCTTGGAATAAAAGCTCCACTAAACCTCGAATTTAGAGTTAAAGATAAGTCAGGAAAATGGTTTTGGTTTAAAGCAGCAGGTAGGACTATAGAATGGGATAAAAATTCAAAACCCTTAAAACTGGTTGGATTGGTACAAATGATCCAGAAAGAAAAGGAAATTGTGCTAAGATTAAAGGAAAGTGAAAACAGACTAAAGCTGGCAATGCAAAGTGCCAATCAGGCGCTGATTGATTGGAACATGAAAGATGATGTTATCTTCTTTAGTCCTGAATGGTATAAAATGTTTGGATACGATCCAAAAAAAACATCCATAAATTTCGATTTTACAGTAAAAATTGCTCATCCCGAAGATGTTCCTGCGGCACTAAAAAATCTTGAAAATCACATCAATGGTAAAACCGATTTTTTTAATGCTGAGGTACGAATGAAAACCAAATCGGGGAAATGGAAGTGGATTCTTACCCATGGAAAAATAATTAAT
>PKTC01000342.1 GCA_002869305.1 Marinilabiliales bacterium | reverse complement strand
ATGTATAAGGTAATGCTCCAATTAAACAAGTGCTAATCCAGCCAAAAACAACAATTGATGTTCCTTCCAATATGGTTAAATAATTTGTAGGTTTCACATAAATTAATGGAAACAAACCAAATATTAGGGTTATTAAAGCGCTGTATAAGAGCGAAATAGCTGAACTTTCAGATAAGAAAAACGAAATCAAAAACGAAATAAATAAAAAAATTGAATTAAATACTAACACAAGACCCACATGCCTAATAACAACTTCTAATCTCATTTCTGTATCCGTTGTATTAAATTATGAATTTCATCTTCGAGTATTTTTAAGTCATCATTATTTATTATTTCTGCGCTAAACTCCTTAGAATAAATATTATATGCTTTTACTGCATGGATAAGCTTTTTAATAGGTCGCACTAAAATAATTCCAATAAAAAAATTGAAGATAATTAGGAAAATCAACGATGAGGCTATTGCAACTATACCAGGCATTATTGCTCTATGAGCCTGTTCTTTAAGCGAAGAGGCTTCTTTGTACATACTCTCCTGATTTAAATTAATAAGTCCTTCTACCTCAACTTTGACATCTAGAAAACTTTTATGTACGTAAGTCAAATACCATTCAACACTATTCTCTTTGGCTGTTCCAACAATTGGAAGCTCCCACTTCTTCTTGTAAACAGTATATGTATTTTCAATTCTTGCAATGTATAAACCTTCGTTTTCTTCTGTAAGATTATTTTCTGCCTGATTGAAAGCAGATAAAAATAAACTATCAGCCATTCTTAAAATTGTCCTTCCTTCTTCCCATTTGCCAGATAAAAGAAGAAGTATCCCGCTATCTTCTCTTTCCAGCGCTTCAATCATCTTTTTTGATGCTTCAATTGTTTTATAATTATCATCAATTAAAGATTCAACTGAATTTCCAATACGTGAAAACTCATATATTGTCATCGCACCTGCGACCAACAACATTAATATTATTAGCATAAAACCTGCTAATATTTTAATTTTTACTTTCATTTATTTATACTTTAAAACTAATAATAATTCACAGCTAGTTTTTATTCTAAAATATGCTTTTCTGTGTATTACATATTCTGAAATTATTAATTGGATGTTTGTAATACATTAACCTTTCGATATAAAATATATCGTATATGCTATATAAAAAACCAATAAAAGCGCAGCTTCCCATCGGTCTAGTTTTTTCTTTTGTCCTGTGAACATAGCTACAAATAAGAAAATCGTTCCAGCAGCTAAAATTATAAGATCTGTATTAAATTTAATATTATAGTTTAAGGGCTTAACGAAAGAACTTACAGACAATATAAAGAATAAATTAAATATGTTTGAACCAATAATATTACCCACAGCAATATCATTATTCTTTTTAATAGCAGCAACAATAGATGTTGCTAATTCTGGCATGGATGTTCCAGCGGCAACAATTGTTAATCCAATAATTTTTTCACTAACACCTAGGATAGTTGCTAAATCAACTGCATTGTCTACAAGTAATTTGCCCCCAATTACTAATCCTGTTAGACCCAAAAGAATAAAACTCCATATTTTTATTCCCGACATTGAAATAGTATTCAATTCGGAGTCGGTTGTATCATTTTTTAATTGTTTATAAACGTAGAATAAAAAACCCGCAAACAAAGCAAATAAAACAACTCCATCAATGCGTGAAAGGATGAATGTTTCTGAAACAACATAGTTAGTTGCCAAAATAAATAGAACAATAACAGCAATTAGTGATAATGGAATCTCTTTCCAGACAGTACTTGACTGTACTGCAATGGGTGTAATAATTCCTGTTAATCCAAGTATAACAAAAAGATTAAAATTATTACTGCCAATGATGTTTCCAAAAACAATATCCGGGTATGCCTTTGCAGACGCTATAATGTTTACAATTAACTCCGGAGCGGATGTTCCAAATGCAACGATTGTTAATCCGATAGCTAAATCGGATATATTGTATTTTTTTGCAAGTACAGAAGCCCCTTTTACTAACCAATCGGCTCCTTTAATGAGAAGAACTAACCCAATAATCAACAGTGAGATATGTACAAGCATGTTTTTTCAATTAAAATATAAATTTAATTCTTTTCCAGTTAAATTGTCTTGTTAAAGGAACAATTTATACTTTTTGTAATAACTCTAAGTTAATATTGAACACGCCTTTAAATTAATAAGAAGGTCTTTTCTAATCGTAACTTAAAACAAGAAACGTGTTGGTAGGTAATGCCCTGTATATTGATCTTAGCTCGTCGTTAGGGATTTTGATAATAATTTTTGAATTATAAGATGGTTTTTTCAATACTATTAAATCTAAAACCTCGCTTCCTAAAATTTTGATTCTAAACCATAGACAAGAAATTTTATCATTTAGAGTGGGATTGGTTTCTTGCTGAAAAAGAACATGAATACCATATTCTGCTTTAAGCTGCAAAAAGGCAGGTTTTTGCATTAGCGTATCCGGTTCGTATGCGTTTAACGCCGCCTCGAGTGTGTCCTTGGGAGCATTCCTTACCACAATAGGTTCTTTCACAATTGTTGCATATTGTGAATTTACAGAAAGCGGATAGGAAAATAACCGAGCATAAGACATTTGAGGTAGTCGTTCAAAAAAATGATCTATATCAAAATGTTCTACCTTGGTTTCGTGTATTATAACGCCTTTTATAGACAAGGCTACTATACTATCTTGTAAGTTTACAATCAATTGGATTGAATCGTTTTCAGATAATTTTATCAGAGCTTGTTTGTAAGTTCGTTCTTTTAGCAAAGAACTTAATTCAGGATCGTTAAATGAACTATCGTAGCTTTGCACAAATAATGAATCTGCTTGCACAAGCCTATTAATTTCATTTATCCTGATTGCTGTAGATACTAGCGTTGTAAAGAAAACAAATAGTGCAATAAAGAATATTGCATACCTAAATAATCTTTGTCGATTTATATTATAAAACGCTTTAAATTTTTCTCTTAAAGAGATATTTCTATTTTCTTTTTTTTTGGTTGTCATTTTACTCAATATATATATACTTTGGCGCCTACAGCCATTGATTTATAGACCAGCTCAAGGTTATCGTCATTTAATCGTATACAACCATGAGTTACCGGTAGGCCAATGAAACGCTGAAACAGGGTTCCATGAATTAAGTATCCATGCCCCAGGTTAAGCGCATAGTCTCCCAAAACACCATATTCGAAACGAGAATGATGGTTAACAGGAGGTACTGGCAAACCATCTTCAACAAAAGCCCAGTCAGGTTTTTTCCATATCGGGGAAATGGTTTTAGTCTGAATCCTGAATTCACCTTTTGGTGTTTTAAACATCCATTGCTGTTGATCACCATTTTTTAATAGAACATAACTGCCAGTTGAACATTTATCTTTTTTTATAAGATTTTTCCCTTTATATAAACTGAACTCGTTTGATGAACTGTTAATTACCAGGTAATGCGATTTTGGCGTTTTTGAATCGAGTTTGTGATTTAACTGTTTGATGTCTTTTTCCAGTTTTGCCTTGGCTAGTTCAAAATCGTTGGTCCTATCTTTGACCGTAATGTTTTTGTGAAACTTTAAATTAATAATTAGATTCTGACTTTGTATGGATAATATAATGAACGCTACAAATACAATCAGGATTTTACAAAGCCTTATAATGAGTTTATTTTTAAAACTAACCTCAAAAGCTTCTTTTATTTTATTTACTAGATTCATTTTATATAACATTTATTGATTTTAAAGGCTTTGCTGATCCTACAATGGTCACTTTCATCCCAGTTTTGCTAATTCTATAAAGCTCATCCATGTCGTCGTTATGTAAGGCAACACAACCATCAGTCCAATCGATTCCTTTCCCTCCATGCCCATGTATTTCAATTAAATTTCCTATGTTAGCGGTTGGTTTAATGATCCCATTCTTTTTAAGGTGTAAAAAACGTTTTTTATCATCCTCGTTCGGGTAGTTAATTAAAAGTGCTTTATAATATTTAGTCGATCCCTCACTTTTCTTTGTAATTATTTTATAAATTCCCTCAGGTGTTGATTTATCTCCCTGAAAATTTTTATCTCCTATCCAGTTTGAACCCAACTCTGCTTTATATATATTTTGGAGCAAACCGCTACGATAAACTAAACATTCCCTATGAAATTTATCCACAATAATGCAGTAAGAGCTATTTTTTTTAGATTCAAAAATGGTTTTATCAACCATGCTTTTCCATTTCGAATAGTCCTTGAAATAATCTTCAATTAGATACTGAAAGTGTGCTTCAATCAATGCTAAGTCCGTTTCAATGGTATCCAGTTTCTCACTTACAAGTAAAAACTTGGATTGTTTGTATAAAATAATTAGCTCATTAAATTTAAGGTCTGATCTTGTTAGATCATGGGTTCTTTTTTCATTAAAAGGAAAATGATTGTTATATTTTTTCAGCTCAACCAACTGAAGACTAATCTTAGAGATGCGATAATTAATATCATTATTTAATTTCGATACATTTTCTGTAGATTTAATAATTGATTCCTTTGAATAAAAGAGCGAATTTTCTGCATACATTTTCACTTTATCATATTTCCGAAAGAAAAAGAATTTTTTATTCTCTTCGTGCCATATTAGAATGGATGAATCAAAATATTCGCTAGCCTTTGCATAAAGCTCTGCCGAATATTTCGAAGCATTGCGGCTTTTAGCATTGGATAAATATGAGCTGGCTTGGTTAATGGATTCTAAAGGATTGTTTTTATTATACTTTACGATTTCCCAAACAGTTGCTAATACTATTAAAACACCTAGTGCTATTGTTATTTTTTTCATTTATAAGCTTAAAAAAAGCCCCGGTAAGATCCGGGGCTTTAACACACTCAATTAACCTTAACTTCTCTTAGCTTTTTGATTTAATTTATATTTTGAGATAACAACATTTAATTCTGTATTAATAGATGTTGCCTTTTCTTTTGATGCATTTACCATACTTAAAGTTGTTAAATAGTTACCTTCACTAAAATTCAACTGTGCCTCAGCAAGTACAACTTCAATGGCTGCTAGTTCACTTTTTATTGCTATTAGAGCTGTAGTACCTTCTTTACCTTTAGGTGCCTGAACGATTAGTTGTTTGTTTGTTTCAACTAAAGCGCTAACCTCTGCCATGGTTTTTTGTATCTCATGCTTAATCTCTTCTTTTTTAAGTTCAGTTTCCTGCCTTAAATTCTGAGCTAAAATCATTACGCTCTCGAGTTCTTTTTTTTCTGCAGTATAATTTTTTATAAATTTCGACTTCTGATTCTCAACATGAATCATTACAGATCTCATAGAATCAAGAAGAGTATTGTACTCTTCAACTTTATAAATTTCTGCTCCTGCATTCTTTGCTTCTTCAATTGCTGTGTTTGTTGCATCAATTTCACTCTGCGGGATTTTCGAACAGCTTGAGAATAAAACTGTTGTAAGCATTATAGCTGATAAACCCCAAACTAATTTTCTTTTCATTTTTCTTATTTTCTTTTTTTGTTTTATAATCCTGTTTTAATTGATTACAAAAATTGTTTGCTTTTAGACGTGTCATATTTTAAAAGTAACAGGTTCTGTAATTTTATTTTTGTGTTTTTATATTATTGCCATTTACGTCGGATTGGACAATAATAAATTGATTATCTATGGT
>PKTC01000402.1 GCA_002869305.1 Marinilabiliales bacterium | reverse complement strand
ATGGAAGAAAAATGATAACAAGTGCAATTAAATCTTTATTATAAATAACTCTTTTAACGATTATCAGGTATAGTAAATACAATAAATTGTATAACAGCTGATATCTATTCGCTTAGTTATTAACTAACGACATTTTACACCTTTTGGATGCATTAAAAGGTTTTTTAATACTGTTTGCTTTTATTATACTATCTTTTTTCTGTTGTTCTTTCAGAGATGCATTAGCAACCATCAACATTATCTTAAATATCATAGTTCAAATTTTTAATTGTTTATATGGCACACAATTCCTCTTTGTATTTATTAAAAACCCTTTTCTTAATTCTGCTTAAAGTTTCTGCAGAAATTCCAAGATAGGATGCAATGTACTGCTGTGATACTCTTTGGAATAAAACACCATTGGTTTCAAGCAGTTTAATGAAACGTTCTTCAGGAGTAAGTGTAATAAAATAAGCTATTTGCTGTTGATAAGCCATTAGCTCCTTCTCTTTTTCGTATTTTGCAACTGTTTCGAAATTTGTTGATGATTCAACAAGTTGATAAAAAGCCCTTTTATCAATTTGAATTATTGTAGAATCCTCAATGGCTTCAAAATTCTTTTGAGTAGGTTCTTCATTGTTTAGACTTTTATTTGCCCAGATAAAATCTCCTTCATTATAAAAAAAAGCAGTTTTATCTTTACCATCCACATTATAGTAAAGTCTCACACACCCTTCCAAAACAATGTAGATATGCTTCACTACTTTCCCCGCACTAATGATGCCTTCACCTTTTTTATAACTTTTTACATTGGCATGTGCTCTTAAGTAACAAATATCGTCGTCACTTAAACAAGTGCTTTTATTAATGAACTCTATAAATTTCTCAAACATAACTTCAATTATTAAATTAAACACTAATCATTGGTTGGATTAATAGATATTAGCTTTAGGCTTAAATCTCTTAATTTATTTAGGATTCCATGCAAGAAAGCATCATCTTGAATCTCACCAGTTAATAGGGTATTATCTTCCTCCTAGCTAATTTCCATTCCGTCAAACCAATCTTCCCAGCTTTTATCAAGATGTCCTTTAATTTTAATTTGTACTTTGTTATTCATTGCTTAACCGTTTAAATACATAGACAAAATTCATTATAATCCAGTAAAAAGAAATCATCCCAGGGATGAGTTACAGGGATGATTTTTTGCCCACTGTTTTCTAACATATTATTTAGGATGCTTTTTTAAGATTATTGAATCTATCCAGAATTGAGAATTCATTGAATAATCCAAGAAGATCGACTAGTTCAAATGCTTCTTCGCTAAAATTGAAAAAAAACATTTTCACATTCTTAGTACGGGCTGTATTATTTAACTTGACAAGAGTCCGAAACCCTGTACTATCAATAAACTGAATGTTTTTCAAATCAATATAAATTGATTTATCAGCTTTTTGCAATAATCTATCTAATGAAGATTCCATTGCCCAAGAGTTCAAAATATTAATTTTATTATTATTGGTTATGGTAACCAGGTAAATATCTTGTAACTCTTTAATATTCATAAAAGATTGAGATGTAGTTTTCATGATGTTCCCTTTTTAAATTTGATTCTGATACAAATTTGCCAAGTCACCACTATAAAAAAATCATCCCAGGGATGAGTTTCCAGGATGATTTTTAAATATCAATTGAATATCAGTAGATTACACTACATTATTCCTTTTTCTTTTGCTATAATTACAGCTTCAGTTCTATTTTTCGCTTCAAGTTTTAAGAGAATATTTCCTACGTGGGTTTTTACCGTAGTTTTAGAAATGAAAAGCTCATTAGCAATGTCCTGATTTGAATAATCCTCAGCAATTAGTTTTAGAGTTTCGAGTTCTCTCTTTGTTAACGTTTCCTCTTCGATGATGCTTTGATTTTTTTTCTCTTTTTCAAATTCCTTCAATAAAAGGTTCAGATAATCAGTTGAAATAGCATCTAGAACTTCATTAGACTTTGTTGCTTTTTCCTTTTTTATTTCTTTAAGGATTGTCTCTAGTATTTCTCCTTCATCAATAAATGTTCTGATATATCCTCCTGGTTCTGCTAATAAAAGTGCCTTAAATAAATGCTCTTTAGACTTTTCTACTTCATTTCTTTGATATTCAAGAATAGTTTTCAATTTATAAATTTCTATTAAAGTATTTATTCTTTCATACCTTTCTGCATCAATTATTAAGGTTTCAAGTAATTCTTCTGCTTGCCTAAATTTTTTGAGAGTAATGTATGCTATTGAGGCTGCTATATGCTTATTCTCGTTTATGTAGTCGAAATTAATATCTTCTTGGTTTTCATATTCTATTAACCATTGTTTTACTTCGTCAAATTGTTTTTGAGAAACTGATATTTTAATTTTCCATGCATCTATTTGGTTTTTTATATGTCTGGTTATACCAAATCCTAAAGATTCATCATTCACTATCTGTATAACTTTATATACCTCTGAATACTTCCTTTTTGAGTAGTAAATTCTATTAAGAAGCAAATAGCATTTTAAGCACATGCCTACAATTCTATATTTTTCTGCTGTAGCAAACCCCTCTAATGCAATCTTTTCTGCTTCTTCAGTATTGTTCATTTCAGCTAGAATCTCTCCTTTTATCGACAATAACCATCCAATAACCGTAGTGTTTTTAAGTCCTTTTTCTATACCATAAGTAAGGAGTTTGTCACAAAGTTGTACAACTTCATGCAACTTTCCCTGCTGCCTAAGTGTAACTACCAGATTAGCCCCAGACATAATGTAAAGAAATGGATTTTGAGCCATTTGGTAAGATTTATTTATTTCTACTTGGCCTATATAGGCATCATTTAGTTTTCCGAGGATAAAATAGGCATCACTTCGAATCATTAAAGCGAGATTTCTCCATGTAATCTGGTCTTTTGAAAGGGTATCTAATGCTTTTTTAACATATTGTATAATTTCTTCAGGTTTTTCAGAATACGATGCGTTTAAAGCATTATTTACAAGTATTCTACCTTTATAATTCTTTATTTCTTGATTTGATATAGGGATTATCGGTATAAGTTTTTGATTTTCTATAGAATTAAGTAAATTCTCTGCATTTTTTAGTAAATCCTCAGCATCCTGAATTAGCCATCTTGCCATGTTTAATTCTGCTTTGAGAATGAGTAATTGAGGTATTTGATTTACTAAAGTTTCAGGTAATATTTTAAGCCAAGGACTGAATCTAAAATGATTACCATCATCCCAAATCTTTAACATTTCCTGGGAAATTAATTTAACTGCTTTTTGATAATCTTTAGCCAGCAATAAATGATCAATAGCTTCGTTGAGTAAGTGATAGTTAGTCAGCCATTCACCAGCAAGTTTATGTAGTCCATCTATAAAATCCGTTTGGAAATTTTTTAACCTAATTTTTAGTAAATCTGAAAACAAATGATGATAGCGATACCATTTTCTTTCATTATCGAGTGGTATTATAAACAGATTGTTCTTTTCCAATATTCTTAAAATTTCAGAACTTTTATTTGAATTAAGAATATAATCGCATAACTCAGCATTGAACCGTTTTAATATTGAAGTTTTGAGTAAAAAATCTTTTACCGATGCATCTAGAGATGATAGAACTTCATCAATCAAATAATCCATGATATATCGGTTACTTCCTTTCAAATTATTGATAAAATGAGATACGTTTTCTTGTCGTTGAATAGATATTCCAGCTAAATGTATTCCAGAAATCCAACCCTCAGTTTTATCATGAAGCATATTTGCATTATCATCGGTTAGGCTCAGTTGATAGAGCTTTTTAAATAATTTCGCAATATCATTTTTTGAAAAACGTAAATCATTTGATCGAACTTCAAGTAATTGTTGTTTGCTACGAAGTTTTGAAATTTGAAATGCAGGATCATTTCTGGTTATAATTAATAAGTGAAAGTTAGAAGGCATGTATTCAATAATGTTACTAATAAAATTAATAACATCTCGGTCATGAATATAATGAAAATCATCTAATACTAAGAGTGTATTTTTATCGGTTTCTAATAAGTCTGATACCAGTAATTCAGTAATTAGCTCAACAGATAATTCTTCAGGATCAGCAAGTGTTTGTTTTAATTCTGATCCTATCGATTTATCAATTGTTTGCAATGCAGCGATAACATATGATAAGAACACGTTCACATCGTTATCCTTTTCATCTAATGAATACCAAGCTGTTGTTAACTTATTTTTAGATATCCAACTACTAATAAGTGTTGTTTTTCCATATCCTGCAGTAGCTGAAACCAATATGAGCTTTCTTTTTAAACCTTCATCCAATTTTTCAAAAAGGCTGGAACGATGAATGATGTTTTCACCGGTTTGGGGGATATGTAATTTGGTAAGGAGCATGTTCCATTTAAAAATACTAATATAAGAAGTTTTTTAGTTTTAAGAATTTAAATGACTGCACTCACTTATATTATACCTTTATCTTTTGCCCTGGAAACAGCATCGTTCCTGTTCTTAACTTCAAGTTTGAGTAGAATATTTCTTACATGTGTTTTTACGGTAGTTTTTGAAATGAAAAGCTCATTGGCAATATCCTGATTTGAATAATCCTCAGCAATAAGTTTAAGAGTTTCGAGTTCTCTCTTTGTTAATGATTCTTCTTCAATAATAGTTTTAACTATCTTTTCCTTATCAAATGCTTTTAAAACTTGACCTACATATTCGCTCGAAATAGCATCCAGTATTGCGGATGATTTCATTGCTTTTTCCTTTTTTATTCTCTTTAAGAGGATCTCAATTTCTTCACCTTCATTGATAAAAGTTCGTATCAATCTTTCGTCTTGTGCTAGTTGTAAAGCTTTTAGTACAAATTCAATGGCATCATTGAGTTTATTTTTTTTGTAAAAAGCCCTGGCTTGAAGCAATTCAACTTCGGCAAGAAGCTCATTTGCATGATCTTTTTTTAAACCTTCTGAAAGCTTTTCTAATAAATCGATTGCTTCATTTGACTTATTATCTGACAGAAGATATCTAGCTTTTGCAATGCCATAAAAGTAAGACTCAAAAGCATGATTTTTATCTGTTCTTATTTTTTGATCATAGAGTGTTTCTAATTCATCATATTCACCTCTCAAGATATGCAGTTTACTTTTCAGGGAATACGCTAAAACAAATAACCATTGGGCTACTTTTTTATTTAGGATGGACTCCAGGTCTTCAATGATTTCTAATGCCTTTTTATAATCTCCTGCCTTATAATAGCTTTCTGCCAGTAACAAAGCACTATAACCTTTAAAGGATACACTGGTAACTCTTCGTGATAATTCATATCCTTTCAAAGAAAATTTTATACCTTCTTCAATTTCATTTTTCTCTACCAGGATAAAACCCATAATAGAATATATAATTGACGATAATAAACCAATTTTAAACCCTTCAATCGAACTGTCTGCATGGAATGTTTCTAATAAAGTAGTGCATATTTTATAAGCTTCATTAAATCTACCTTCAAGCCTCAATACATAGGCTGTCTTTGTTTCAGAAACCAATTTCAAATATAAATTATTGACTTTGGAGGCACTAATTCTTGCTATATTCAACGACTCTAAGCATTCATCTAATTCGAACCTTAGTAAGTGTGCTTCTCCATGAGAAATGTGAGCCCAGGTATTCCATATAATATCTT
>PKTC01000250.1 GCA_002869305.1 Marinilabiliales bacterium | reverse complement strand
AAAGGAGACATCTATAGGATATAATAGAGTTGGTGGAATAGATGGTAAAATAAGAATAAACGGCAAGAACAGCATAGATTATAATTTCTTTAGATCGTTCTCTGATGATACAATTAATTTTAAAGCCGGTAATAACTTCGGAGCTCACTACAATTATAAAGATCGCTATAATGATTTTTTAGTTGGTTATTATCAAAATGATGAGAACTTTAATACAGAAACGGGTTATTTAACACGAAAAGGATTACATAATTTTCCAATTACATACAACCTGAATATACCCTTAAAGTCGGAAAAGATAAATAAGATAGGAATTTGGTTGAATGCACGCCCAAAGATTAATATGTCTAACCATAAATTTGAATACTGGTCGTATGCTGGATTTGAATTGTATTTTAAAAATGATAGCTGGTTATGGATGGGGAAATCTTTTTCTGAGGAAATTTTTCAGAATAAAACGTTTAATGCAGGATATATAGGCAGTGGATATTTTATACAACTTAATAAATATGTTTATGTGCAAGGATATGTTGGTTTAGAAAACAAGATCTACTATGATGAAGTAAATCCTTATCAAGGTTATGGATTATCAACAAATCAAACTTTATTATTTACACCAACAAATCAATTAAAAATAAAACTATCGGGAGTATTCGAAAATTTCTATAAAACTTCGAACGATGATTTCGTTTATGATTACACACTTGCACGATTACACACAACATATCAATTAAATAAGAGCTTATTTGTAAGAGCTATTGGCGAATACAATTTCTATAAAGAAAAACTGGGCGCAGAACTACTCGTTTCATTTACATATATACCTGGTACGGTTATTCAACTAGGTTACAATCTAAATGCAGTAAAGAACTTAATGGATAGAAATATGATGCCAATTGAAGATCTAACAGTAAATAAAAACCTGTTATTTTTTAAAGCATCTTACTTATTTAATAAATAATAATTAACTAAAAATTTAAAGCAATGAAACATTTATTATTTGCAATACTGGCTTTGGCACTTTTTTCATGTACATGCGATTATCCAGAATCATATAATATGGAAATCACTGATGCACAAATAGAAAATCTTAGAATTTTAAAAGAAGTTGAATGGCCGAAGGCTTATCGTGAGCAAGATACGATATTACTAGATAGAATTTTAGCAAATGAGTTCCAGTTTATACAGGCCGATGGATTTTATTCGAACAAGGAAATTGAAATGGATTATATTAAAAACAATGAGTACACTTACGATTCATTTCATTTTGAAATAAAGCGTTTTGACATTTTTGAAAATGGAACTGCAATAGTTTCAGGAACCGGGCACATCTTAATTGATACAACAAAAATAACTTACGAATCAAGTAATGTTCTCATTTTAAGAAACGGTGAATGGAAAGCAATATCTTCGCATGTTTCCGGAGTAAAATAAACGAAACATATAAAGAAATAAATTCCCCAATATATCCCAGCACCACTTCCATTGTTAATTGCCAGTGAGGTGGTGCTTTTACACTTTCTAAATACGTTCTTGATGATCGTCAATTTAAACAACTTGTATTTTAGCTTTTTTTACTAAATATTCTAATTTATTAAAAGAAAAATATGAAAAAAAGCTTAATCGTATTTTTGCTTAACATTTTTTACCTTACAGCTAGTTCCCAAAATTTAACACAATCAGTAAAGGGAAATATCATTGATTTAGATACACAAACTCCACTACCCGGAGCTACAATCATCATAGAAAATTCTAATCCCATTATTGGAACAAGTACTGACTTGAATGGAGATTTTCACCTGTTATCTGTTCCAGTTGGGCGATACAATTTTATTATTTCCTATATGGGTTATGAAGATGTTATACTGAACGAAATATTAGTGAGCACCGGTCGAGAAGTTGTACTAAATATTAGCATGAAAGAATCATTAAAAAATATCGAAGAAGTAGTCGTTATTGCTAATAAAGATAAGAGGAAGAGTATAAATTCAATGACAACCGTGAGTTCAAGACAAATTACTATCGAAGAAACATCAAGAATAGCTGCTGGGATTAACGACCCGGGAAGAACAGTTCAGTCTTATGCCGGGGTTGCCGCTTTTGATGATGAGAATAATGAAATTGTTGTTAGGGGAAATTCTCCACGCGGAGTGCTTTGGCGAATGGAAGGAGTAGAAATTCCTAATCCTAACCATTTTAGTAATGGTGATGCCGGTTCAGGTGGTGGTGTTAGTGCTTTAAGTACTGAAGTGCTGGCTAGCTCTGATTTTATGACCGGTGCTTTTCCAGCTGAGTATGGGAATGCCCTTTCGGGTGTTTTTGACCTAAAATTGCGAAAAGGGAATTCTGATAAAAGAGAGTATTCATTTCAGCTTGGAGTCCTTGGGATTCAAGCTGCAGCAGAAGGGCCAATTGCAAATACAAAACAAGCTTCATATTTAATTAATTACAGGTACTCAACCTTAACTTTGTTAAATAAGATAGGAATAGATATAGGAGATTCTGATATTTATCCTGAGTACCAGGATGTATCATTTAATATTAATCTAACAACTAAAAAACTTGGGCGGTTTTCTTTATTTGGTTTAGGAGGTTTATCAGAGGCAGGTGATTTGCCGGTTGGAGACTCAACGGATTGGGTTTATCGTAGCGATACCTATGGCGAAACCGAAGATCATAAGGTTGCCTTAATGGGATTAACTCATAACTACATCTTAAAAAATAATAAAACCTACATTAAAACAATTGTGCTATACTCGTATAACAACAATAGTTTAATTGAAGATTCATTAGGCACCAATTACATAAGTTCCGTAACTGAAGATGAAGATATTAGCTACAGTACACTAACATTGAGTTCTTATGTAAACCATAAGTTCAATGCAAAACATATTCTTAGAACTGGGATTGTTTATCACAACAAATCTTTTCATATTCATGTAAAAGATTTTAATTTTGATGAAAATCAATTAATTACAGAAATCGACCATTCAGGAAGTACTGATGTGTATGAATCATATCTACAATGGAAATTTAGAATTAACAGTAAGTTTGATTTAAACTCTGGGGTACGCTATATTTACCATAACTTGAATAATGAGCAGGTAATAGAACCAAGAATAGGTGCCAGTTGGAGGTTGAATAACAAACATACTATTAATATTGGTGCTGGATTGCATAGCCGTTCAGAACCTATTTCATTTTATTTAGCAGAAAAACAATCAACGAATGGAGATATTGAAACTCCTAATAAGAACGTGGGTATTACCAAAGCAGCTCATATTGTATTGGGTTACAATTGGAATTTCAAAAATGATTTTAGATTAAAAACCGAAGTTTATTATCAATATCTATATGATGTGCCAGTTATGAAAGGAGATACAACTGGTATTGCCAGCGCATTGAATTTTAGCAGTGAATTCACAAGCGAAATTTATGAGAATAAAGGTACAGGAAAAAATTATGGAATTGAATTGACTTTTGAGAAGTTCTTTTCTCGTAATTATTATTTCATGCTTACCTCATCTTTATTTGAATCTAAATATAAGATACCTGAATTTGAAGAAAGAAATACACTTTTTAATGGTAAATACATATTAAGTTTTGCTGGAGGGAAAGAGTTTTTGGTTGGTAAAACAAGAAAAAATGTTCTGGGAATAAACATACGCACTATATTAAGAGGAGGTTACAGAACCATTCCAATTGACCTGGAACAATCACGATTGCGTAATAATGAATATCTCATCAATGACCAGGCTTATGAAACAAAAGCCCCCGACTATTTTCGAATTGATCTGGGAGTCAGTTATAGAAAGAATAAACCAAAATATTCATGGGTATTATCTTTAGACGTACAAAACTTAACTAATAGGGAAAATATTTGGGATCAATATTACGACGAAGAAAAGGGTACATTAGAAGATATAACAATGGTAGGATTAATTCCTATTCTTAATTATAGAATTGAATTTTAACAACATAACAAATATAAAAAATGAAAACAAAAAAATTCATCAGTATTATTCTTATTATAATTACTAGTACTATGGTTATTAACAGTAACCTATCTGCACAAGAAACAGAACATAATGAGACAGCAGAAATTCAAAAAGTCCTAAAAGAATTTAAGAAAGGATATATTGACAGGGATACATCGTATGCTCAGGAATGGTGCAATGAAATCTTTTTTGATAATGTTGAAATTTTAGGCACATATTCTATTAATTCCGGGAATTCAGAATGGTTTACTGGCATAGATCAAGCAGTGCGCACTTTTCAATTTGATTGGATTGGTTGGGGTGATTTGAATCCGGACATAGAAAATGCCAATATAGGAATTGATAATAACCTGGCCTGGGTAAGTTTTAGTGCAACCGTAACACGCAGTCCTGAAAATTCTCGTGGACGAACAGCAGACGAAAGTTTTGGGAATATGCTGAAGAATTTTGCGAAACAATCGGAGACCGACAACAAAAAAACGAATAAGTTAAAACTAATGGAAGTAGCCTATTACTCCAATCTGGTTTTATATCAATATGAGCAAGGTGAGGAATATGTATGGCCTCTTAGAATTACCGGAGTTTTGCAAAAGAAAAATGGTGAATGGAAATTTCGACAAATGCATTTCTCACATCCTAACAGAGGTTTTCCTAATGTGAGGTTATAAACAATTAAATGCAGGTAAATTGGTAATGAAAAAGATATGGTTGAGTTTCTGGTTCCAGGTTCTCTGAAACTTTATTAAACCGAGAAGCGGATATCTAAATTAATGAAGAATTCTTATTGTTGTCCCGTTATCTTTTGTTACATGCAATTATATGTATAATCCATATTATTGGAATATTTCAATAATAGTGTGATTGCATAAGATAAATAATACACTCATACTATAAGTACAACTTAAACTCTTATTTAAAAATATCATGTTTTATTTGTTTCTTGACGAAAGTTAAGAAATTTTAAGTTTTAAGTATTTATCTTTCGCCGAATTGTTTTAAGTTAATAATGCTTGTGTAGGAATATATTAAACTTAGAAATATCTATAAGTACTCAAATTTCCTAATATAGCCCTATTCCTACACAGCATTTTTACTACTAAAAAGATTAGCAGTGTGAGACTAATTAGTTTATAGATTAAAATTGAAAATAGGTCAACAAATGTATAATAAAATATAAATCAGATTAAATCCGCACTGCTCTTTTCCTTCTATGCAGAATTAATTTATGAATTAAATAACCACCTGGTTGCAGCACTGGTAGTGTTGTATAAATTACAGTCGAGGTTTGATATATTATGAGTATCTTCATGAAATAGCAATGCTAAAGCAGTTTCGTATGGAGTATCTACCAGTTTTGCCATCTTCACATATTTAAACTTACCAACCATTTCTGCAAATGGTGCAATTAATGAAAGATACTCATTCACTGTAATTTTTAATTGTGTCTTCCTTAAATCCAGTATTATATTTAAACTGTCCAATTGAACAAATTCTTTATAATCAAGCAAATTTATCAATGATAAAAAAACAGAGCATTCTATTTCTCCCTGAGTTTTTATTTGAAAATAACTTTTCCTAAAATCGCTATGAATGACTATATTCTTCATATGGAAGAAAAAATGATAAATTGTTCAATTAAGCTTTTAACATAAAAAATCTTTTAACAATCGTCAGGTATAACAAATGCTTT
>PKTC01000418.1 GCA_002869305.1 Marinilabiliales bacterium | reverse complement strand
CTTATAAAGCAGCCAGCATAAGGTACATTGATGATGTAATCGAACCAAGAAATTCTAGATTTAGAATTATCAGAGCATTTGAAATGCTTCAAACTAAAAAGGATACAAATCCACCGAAAAAACACTCTAACATTCCATTATAAAAAAAAAGTTATGAGACTAATTTTAGGGGATATGAGTATAGATTTTTCAGCAATAGCAGGTTCAGGATTAACCATTGCTATTGTTGGCTGGTTAATTGTATTTGCTGCTTTAGTGTTACTGGTAATTATTTTTACTCAAACACCAAAGTTAATTTACTACAATTCCAGAAAGAAACTAAAACAAAAAACTAAAAAGGAATCGGTTACTGACGATGAATTGCATGTTTCAGGTGATGTTAGTGCCGCTATTTCTATGGCATTATACTTATTTTTTGATGAATTACACGACGAAGAAAGTAATGTTATTACGATAAAACGCGTAAGGAAAGTATATTCTCCATGGAGTTCAAAAATTTATGGATTAAGAGTTTGGCCTAGAAAATAATATGAGAAAATGAAAAAATTTAAATTTACAATAAGAGGTAACGAGTACTCAGTAGAAATTAAGGATATCGAAGGAGATATCGCTAATATTGAAGTAAACGGGACAACTTACGAAGTAGGAATACAAGAAGAGAAAGTGAAGACTTCGAAAACTCCTACTTTGGTTCGCCCACAAGTTACTGTTGATAGAAAAGATAGTAAGATCAAGAAAACAGTAAGTAGTCGCGCATATAGTCTAAAAGCTCCATTACCAGGAAGCATATTTAAGATTTTAAAACATGAAGGTGATGAAGTTAAAAAAGGTGAAACCATTATGATTATGGAAGCAATGAAAATGGAGAACAATATTCAATCTGAAAAAGAAGGAAAAATTGTTAGTTTGAAAGTTAAAGAAGGTGATTCTGTTCTTCAAAATGATGTTTTAGACGAAATAGAATAAGTTTTTATGAAGAAAATAAAAGTTATGAAAAAACTTAGCTTGATAGCGTCTTTGTTAATCCTTTTTCTTGGAAACTCTGCTTTCGCTAATTCTAGCAAACTTGAAGATTTGCTTGTTAATGGTAAATGGATTAATAGGTCAGATGGTTATCGAGTAAGTAAGGATTCAGAAAGAACTGTAAAAAGATATAAGACTTTAACATTCCAAAATGATAGAACATTTGTTTTGGATTCAGTAAAAACAAAGTATTCAGGAGAATGGAAGGTTTTAGATAATAAGGTTTACCTAGAATTTCAAGATTCAAAAATTGACGCGAAGATTGCATATTTAACTGATAGTAAATTAATTATCGGTAAAGATTCTTATAAGTCATATTCCGGGGCCTTTGCTGGATTAATAAATTTCTATGAATTCACAGGTGTTCCAAATGCTACATTAGGGCACTTAATTATGGTGCTGGTAGGTATTTTCTTTATCTTTTTAGCTATACGCTATAATTATGAACCTTTGTTACTAATCCCTATAGGATTTGGAATTATCATTGGAAATATTCCATTTTTTCATGCTGAAGGATTTAACTTGAAGCTGGGAATATATGAAGAAGGAAGTGTTATGGGGTATTTGTACTATGGTGTTCGCCAGGGTATATATCCACCATTAATTTTCTTAGGAATTGGTGCAATGACTGATTTCTCTTCTCTAATTTCGAATCCAAAGTTAATGTTATTAGGAGCAGCTGCACAGATTGGTATCTTCTTAACATTTCTTGGAGCTTTGGTTTTAGGTTTCAATCCTGCAGAAGCAGGTGCAATTGGCATTATTGGCGGAGCTGACGGACCAACCGCGATATTTTTATCATCGAAATTATCACCGCATTTAATTGGCCCAATAGCAATTGCAGCATATTCATATATGGCATTAGTTCCTATAATTCAACCTCCTTTTATGAGATTACTAATTACAAAAAAGGAACGATTAATTCGAATGAAACCACCACGTTCGGTATCGAAATTAGAGAAAATAATGTTTCCGATTGTAGGTCTTTTACTTACTGCATATATTTCACCTAGTGCATTACCATTATTAGGTATGTTATTCTTTGGAAATCTTTTAAAAGAATCTACTGTTACAAAACGTTTAGCAGATACCGCCAGAACAGCTTTAATAGATATTGTTACAATACTACTTGGTATTACTGTAGGAGCATCTACCCAAGCTGATGTGTTCTTAACACCTCAGTCCATGTGGATATTCGGATTGGGAGCCTTATCTTTTATTATTGCTACCTGCGGAGGTTTGTTATTTGCAAAATTAATGAACGTATTTCTAAAAGGTGATAATAAAATTAATCCATTGATAGGAGCCGCGGGTGTTTCTGCCGTTCCCGATAGTGCCCGGGTAGTTCAGCACGAAGGCTTAAAGGCCGATCCTACAAACCATTTATTGATGCATGCCATGGCACCAAACGTTTCAGGTGTAATTGGTTCAGCTGTTGCTGCTGGTATCTTATTAAGTTTCTTAATGTAAAATATTATAATTTATAAAAAAGGTCAGTAATTTACTGGCCTTTTTTTATATCATTAAAATTATGTTGTCTAAAATGTAAACTAGGCTTTTAAAACAGTGAACGATTATTATATTTGTACTTTATTGAATAAAAACTCTAAAATTTAAATACGAATGAGTAATAAAATTGCTACAGCTGGAAATACCGGTAAAAAAGTTCGCTCTGATTGTTTCGTTAGTCTTGAATTAAAGGATTCAAGTGGAATTAATATTGAGCAAAAAAGCAAAGTTCAAGTTATGTATG
This sequence comes from Marinilabiliales bacterium, assembly GCA_002869305.1. Classification (GTDB taxonomy): domain Bacteria; phylum Bacteroidota; class Bacteroidia; order Bacteroidales; family UBA12077; genus UBA12077. The sequence goes on along the minus strand of PKTC01000418.1, from coordinate 2,914 downwards.
GCGATTCAAATCTAGAATTGTGTAAAGATGTTTTATCTTTTTTTGAAATTAAGAATGCAAACTTGATTCTAGAAGATAGTGGAGCTTTGCCATTAGTAATAGCAGCAAGAATTGAGGCTGCAATAAAAGAACTTATCGATACGGATAAAGAATATCTTTTGGATTTAATAGAAGAAAATAAATATACTTCGGAAAAAGAACAATTTCGTTTTTCTAGGTTATACTTGCCAGGAAATACACCAAGTATGATGCTTAATGCGGGTATTCACGACCCAAATGGAATTATTCTTGATTTGGAAGATTCGGTAGCATTTAATAAAAAGAAAGAAGCTCAGTTATTAGTGCGAAATGCACTTCGTGGTATCAATTTTTATGGTGCTGAACGAATGGTTCGAATTAATCAGTTCCCAAAAGGATTAGAAGATATTAAATATCTTATTCCTCATAACGTTCATATGTTACTTGTACCAAAATGCGAAGGAGCAGAACAAATACAGGAACTGGAACTAAAAATTGAAGAAATTAAGAAAAAGCATGCTATAGAAAGACCTGTTTTACTCATGCCAATTATTGAAAGTGCACTGGGTGTTGAAAAAGCATTTGAGATTGCTACTGCATCATAAAATGTTGTTGCTTTAGCTATCGGTCTTGAGGATTATACTGCTGATTTAGGAGCACGTAGAACTAACGAAGCTGTTGAATCCTTTTATGCTCGTACAAGAATTGTAAATGCGTGTAAAGCAGCACGAATTCAGGCAATTGATTCTGTTTTTTCTGATGTTGGAGATATGGAGGCTCTTCGCGAAAATGTTAAAGTCTCGAAAGGATTAGGTTTCGAAGGAATGGGTTGTATTCACCCTCGTCAGATTAAAGTGATTCACGACAGTTTTGCTCCAGAAGCAGATGAAATTGAAAAGGCTAAGAAAGTTGTTAATGCTTTTATTGATGCCACAGAAAAGGGACTTGGTGTTGTTTCGTTGGGAACCAAAATGATAGACCCACCAGTTGTAAAAAGAGCGGAAAAAACAATTCATTTGGCAACAAGTCTTGGCTTATTATCGAAGAACTGGCGAGAAGAATTTTTAAAAGAAGAATAAATTAGTAAACAACCCAAATTCAATATTTTATGGGACAAAAATATACAAATCTTGTTAAAAACGCTGCTGGAAGAATGGTTCCAACAGAAGTTAATGGTGAAAAACAAGTTCCTTACCAGGGAGTAGGAAAATATAAACCCGAAGGAAGAAAATTCGGACCAAAAATATCATCTTGTGCTGATTTTCCAGAAGATGGAAATAAACAAGTTGCAAGTTTAAAAGAAGCCCTTGTTAAAGCTGGCTTAAAAGATGGAATGACCATATCAACTCACCATCATTTTAGAAATGGTGATTTATTGGCCAATCAAATTTTCGATATTGCAAAAGAACTTGGAGTAAAAAATTTACGTTGGGTTCCTTCAGCTTCATTTCCTTGTCATGAGCATTTAATTCAATATTTAGAAGATGGAACCATACATCATATAGAAGGTAGTATGAATGGGCCATTAGGAAGATTTGCATCGTACGGAAAGATGAAGGGTATGGGAGTATTACGTTCTCATGGCGGTCGTTACCAGGCAATACAAGATGGTGAAGTAAAAGTTGATATAACAGTAATTGGTGCCGCATGCGCTGATCCTTTTGGAAACGCTAATGGATTGTATGGACAATCGGCAAGTGGATTATTAGGTTTTGCTTTGGCTGATTCGCAATACGCTGATAAAGTTATTGTTGTAACTGATAACATGGTTCCTTTCCCCTGCAGTCCATGGCAAATTCAGGGAAATTATGTTGATTATACCGTTGAAATTGATCAGGTTGGTATACCTGAAAAAATAATCTCAGGCACTACACAAATTACAAAAAGTCCAGATCGTTTATTGTTAGCCGAATGGACTGCCCAATTCTGTTTAGAAGCGGGTATTATTAAAGATGGATTCTCATTTCAGTCTGGAGCAGGAGGAACATCGCTTGCCGTTGGTGATTACTTTGCTAAAATTATGCGCGAAAAGAAAATCAAAGCTCGTTTTGCTCGCGGAGGCAGTAACAAGTATTTAGTTGATATGCTTAACGAGGGTCTTATTGAATATATCTTAGATGGTCAGACATTTGATTTAGATGGAGTTAAATCTATGGCTGATAATCCAAACCATGTATGGACCAGTCCTTTTACCAGTTATAATTATCACGGGAAGGGTAATTTTGCAGGATTGGTTGATGTTGTGATTCTGGGCGCTACTGAGGTTGATGTTAATTTCAATGCGAATGTTGTAACGCATTCGGATGGATTATTATTGCACGGAATAGGAGGATGGCAGAACTGTTTATTCTCTAAAACAGTAATCCTTCCAATTCCTTTGTTCAGAGATAGAATTCCAGTAATTTTGGATGAAGTTACAACATTATGCGGACCAGGCGAACTGATTGACGTGATTGTAACCGAAAGAGGTATAGCTATTAATCCTAAACGTAAAGATCTAATTGAAGCATTAAAAGGATCAAGTTTGCCGATTAAAACCATCGAGGAATTAAAGGACGAGGCGGAAAGGATTTGTGGAAAACCTTCAAAACCCGAATTTGATGATGAATTGGTAGCTGTTATCAAGTGGGTTGATGGAACAATCATTGATTCGGTTAAAAAAGTAAAACCATAATACCAACTTTATGAAATATAAATGTAAAATATGTGGTCATATTTATGATCCGGAAGTTGGCGACATTCCTGGAGGTATAGCTGCAGGAACGCCATTCGAAGATATTCCTGACAATTGGGTTTGCCCAATATGTGGAGTAACTAAGAAAGATTACGAACCAATATAATTCGTTGCAAATAAAAGCGATCAGAACTGGTCGCTTTTATTACGTAATTTTAATCG
>PKTC01000176.1 GCA_002869305.1 Marinilabiliales bacterium | reverse complement strand
TTAGTAATAATGGGCGTGCTGTTGTAATGGCTACTCATGATTACAATATGGTAAAAAAGTTTCCTGCAAGAACCATCAAGTTTGATAATGGAAAAATAATAGAACAAGATCAACATAAAGAAATTGATTTTGAAAGTTTGAAGGAGTAGTTATAAAAGGGTGCTTAATTCCTAATGCTAAAAATAAAAAATAATCCACACTTAAAAAGTGATTTTCTAAAAAACGTTTTCACGTTATTGTCTGGGGCAACCGTTGCACAGATTATTACCTTAATTTCAATTCCTATACTCACTCGTATATACACTCCTGAAGATTTTGGTCATATTGCTATTTACTTAAGTATTGCTAACATTGTTGCTGCTTTCTCGACCGGAAGATATGAGCTAGCAATCATGTTACCAAAAAAAAGAACTGAAGCATTGGCTATTTTTAAAGGATCATTTCGAATTGCTTTCATTATATCATTGATATCTCTTATAGCAATTATCTTATTAAAAAGTTTTGATCATAAGTTTAGCAGTTTTATAGAACCCTTTTATTTTTACTTTCTACCATTAAGTATATTTATAGTTGGGTTGGGTAATCTATTCTTTCAATGGTATACAAGAGAAAAACAGTTTAAAATTCAGGCTAATCTAAAAATAATTAAATCAGGATCAAGCTCAGGTGTAAATGTTTTTTTAGGATTATTATATAATCTAAAATCACTGGGCTTATTCTTTGGACACATTGCTGGACAAGGAATTCAACAGATAATATTTGGACTGCGTTTTTATAAAGAAGAAAAGAATAATTTAAAAATTGTAGATGCTAATTTAGTGAAAGAACAACTGAAATTAAATAATAATTTCCCTCGTTTTTCTGCTCCCATGGCATTTTTAAATGCTATCTCTAAAGATGTTCTTATCTATGTTTTCAAAATGTTTTTTAGTACCAGTCTTGTTGGACAATATTCTAATGCTACAAAAGTAATAAGTTATCCTTTAGAGCTTATAAATCAGTCGTTTATGACTGTTTTTTATCAAAAAATAAATGAGACAAATAAAAAGCTGAGATTTTATCTTATCTCCTATTTTGGTAATTTTATCATTGCAACAATCGTTATGATTCCTATTGTATTTTGGGGAGAAGAATTATTTGTTTTTGTTTTAGGAAATGACTGGGAAATTGCAGGCTCAATTGCAAAATATATGGCTCCATTAACAGTTGCAAGCTTTGCAATGAGAAGTGTAAGTAACATATTCTCACTTACGCGTAAAAATGGAATTTTGCTTATCTGGCAAATTTGTTATCTGGTATTGATACTTATAACAATATTTATATCAAAATCTACAAATTTTGATGTTATGTTATTATATTTCTCATTAGTCGGTGCTTTTTTATATATTGCATTGGCTTTTATGGGCTATAGGATAATGAAGAAAACATATGAAAAACCTTCTTAAAAATATAGCATACTCAATTCTAGGTATTTTTTATAGCGATTTGAGCAAATCAGATCCTACTTACTCCTTAGCTTTGTTGTTTAAATATGCATTTATGCAAAAAAATTTGGGTTATAACAGAAAGGTTCCCTGGCCTGTGCATTTTACATCACAAGTTAAATGTCCAGAAAAAATTACAAGAGGAACCAAGTATCCAGGTTTTGCTAAAGGCTGCTATATTGATGGAAGAAATGGAATTGTTTTCGAAGAAAATGTTTTAACCGGACCAAAAGTTTCCATAATTAGCCAGAATCATGATGTTAATGATTTTCAGAAATATATTCCTGGAAAACCCATCACTATTAGGAAAAATTCGTGGTTATCTGCCAATTGTATTATTTTGCCAGAAGTTGAACTTGGCGAACACACCATAGTCGCTGCAGGTGCTGTGGTGACTAAATCTTTTACTGAAGGAAATCAAATTCTTGCAGGCAACCCTGCTAAAGTAATTAAGAAATTAGGAGATTATTATACCTAATTATTTTTTTAACCATTTAATAGGTAGTGGTAAATTATTTATTGTAACCCTGTAATACACATCATTTCTTGCACCAAATCCTAAGTTTCTGTATTTAACTCCAGGAATATTAGAACCAGCAAAATCGAATATCAAATCATGACCTGCATTTTCTTTTAGATATTTATCAATTATTCCAAACATGGCTCCAATGTCTCTTCCCGATTTGCTTAATGCAGTATAAATGATCACTCTCTTCTTCCATTTAATAAAAAAAGCAGCCGAACATATTTTTTTGTCTAAATATCCAAAATATAGTTCTCCAATTCCTACTTGAAGAGAATAATCCACAATTCTTTCCAAATGATCAATATCAGCAGCTTTGATCTCCTCAACACCTTTATTAACAAACATTTCGCGAGTTAACTTGATAAAATCTTGGATTTTACCTTCGGAATTTATTACTATTCCGCTATTGCTAAGCTTTATGAGATTCTTACGGTGATTCTTTTTGTAATTATCATATAGTTCACTGTAAGGCTTGGATAAGTCTATTGCTTGGGTGTTTCGAAGAATGAAATCATTGATTTCATCATTAGGGTTAGCATAATTTAGCTGGATATCAATTAGTTTATATAAGGGTGTCAGTTCTGAAACAAATTCATTTACTATGTGACTTGTGATTTTTTTTTCAGAGAAAATGCCTAATTGCTGAATAAAAATAGGCTGAAATAAGTACTTAATACTCAATTTCTTTCTCCAGGTAAGAGGCATAATGTAATCGTAATCTCCTATTACTAGTGCTTCCCAATTAGGAGAAACTGTATCTAAGAACCAAGAAAGTGCATAAACTAATCCATTATGTGCGCTTTCTATCGCAGCATTCCACTTCTGTTTATCAATTTGATTATGTTTAAGGTATTTTATTTCCAAAATGTAAAAGTTATAGCCTACAATGCTTTCTTTTTCTCATACTTGTTAGAGAAGTATAGCGATAACAAAGTACAAACTCCAGAAAAAATAGCTATATAATTAAATTTATTCATTTTAAAGCTTAAATCAGAAAAATTAAATTGAGTCAAAACTACAAGAATGATAATCAAAACTATAACCATTAAAATTTTTCTAATTTTTGTCATCTGTGTCATGATTTATATTACTCTATTCTTCAAAAATAATTTCAAGCATCTTTTCATAAACAGGCTCCCACCCTTTCCAGTGACCATGATCACTTAATGATTCATTATGCCAAAGACTAATAAATGTACCATTTACTTCCTTCACTTTTTGAATAATACATCTTATTTTTTCAATTGCTTCTTCAACATTCAATTTTAGATATTCATTAAGTGTCACATCCATAATCTGGAATGGGAATATTTTCAAATCGGTTTCCTTTTCATTATATAGATCGTAGAAATTAAAAGGAGTACATGTTCCTGCCCTAAAACCAACATCCGAACCATATCCTAAGGTATAATCTTCCTTTATTCCAAGTTTTATTAAGTTTTGATAGGTTTCATTGAATAATAACTTTAGAAAATGTTGACGACTCCTGGTTATTGGCTTCTTTGAAATTCCTGACAAATAATCAAATTCCCTTTTGAGTTGTTCAAAATTTTTATTGGATTCGTAAGAAGGGTGAATTCCAACTTCCGCTTTATCAGATATTTCTTTTATTAAATCCTGAAAGGATTCATTGTCCAGAGGCAAATTTTTATCGTATGTATTATAATTGCCCACAAGAAAGAACCATAATGGCTCAACACCATATTGTTTATGCAGGGAATCAAGGTATCCATAAGTATCGAAAGGATCTTTTTCGCCTTTTAAAGTGTGGAACCGCTTTACGTTTTCATTGAAATCCAGCTTAAACAGATCACGCATGGTTGCACCAATGGTACGAACTGTGCCTTTATACAAATATGCATATGCGTTATCAACATCGATGGTTGGGATATATTTAAATTCCCTGGTACATGTTTCAAATTTGGGGAACTTTTCTTTTAGTAACTTTGACAATTTACAAATCCACTGATCCACAATAGGATCGTATAAAAAACCATTTTTTCCTGCCAAGCTTTGGTTAGCTTCAAACCGTCCATGTTGATCTGCACTAAAGGGTAAATACTCTTCGTATCTGCTTAATAAATAAAAACTTGCTGCGAAAATATCAAATGGGATATCAGCTTCCTGCGAAGTTTCAAAGAATACTTTAAGAGTTTCCCATTCTCCTACTTGTATCTTTTTCTGTAATATGCTTTTTTCGAATAAGAGATCTGAAGGAACAATTTCAATACATCCCTCAATTCTTTCTTTAGAGTAATTTATTTTTGGAAATTTTGAAGATTCAAACTCGGCTCTATTGTTAATAAAGTTGAAGTCAGCTCCCAGAATATCATTAAAAATATATTTAATGATATATTTTAATCTGGTAGATTCTTTTTGGGTAAATATATGTATCAATGGCTTTTATTTTTCGTACACCCAAATTTACAAAATTTTAGCATCATTCAAATTCTACAATTGTAATTCCTGAACCACCAAATTGAACGCTTTCATCATGAAAAGATCTCACAACATCAACCGTATCTAGGTATTGGCGAATTAACTGGCGTAAAATACCATCACCTTTTCCATGCAAAATTTTTATGTTACTCATGTTTATTACAATGGCCTCATCAACAAAGTCTTTTACAGTCTGTAGGGCTTCCTCTGCTCTCTTTCCGCGAACATCGATTTCAGGCTTAAATTTCAACCTACGCTCACCAAAGTCAGTAAACGAAGATTTCTGAGAACCAGAATTTTTAGATTTATTTTTATACTCTTTTTCAGAAATTTTCTCAAGTTTTTTTTCATTGAGTGTTGTTATCATATTTCCAAAAGCTACCATGATGCTTTTATTATTTACATCCAACACTTCTCCAACATTATCTTGTCCAAATAGTCTAACTTTATCTCCCTTCTCAATTTTGAATGATTCAGTAATATTTATCTCGATAGTTTTATTTTCTTGTATTTTCTTCTTTCCCTGTTTTTTCCTGTTTTTTAATTTTTCAATTTTGCGTTGAATTTTATCTTTTTCTTCAGAGCTACTTTGATTTAATTTTTCTTTAAAATCTGTTAAACTTTTGCGTGCCAGTCTCGTTCTTTCCTTTTCTGCTTTGCTTTCTTGAATTTCCCGAATTGTGTTTTCGATACGTTTGTTTACATCGGCTAATAGTGATTCTGCATCTTCTTTCGCTTTATTGATAATTTCCTTACGAGTTTTATCTGCAATCTCCAATTCAGATGTTAATCTGGCTATTTTTTCTTCTAACTTTTTTTCTGATTTTCTTACACTTTCACGCTTTGTTTCCCAGTAACGTTTATCACGGATGATATCTTTTAAATTTTTATCAAAATCGATATGATCTTTCCCTATTTTTTCTGTTGCCTTTTGCAGAATCTCTTCTGGTAAACCAATTTTTCTTGCTATTTCAAAAGCAAAAGAACTTCCAGGTTCGCCAATTGATAGTTTAAACAAAGGCTCTATTTTGCCAGTGTCAAATAACATGGCTCCATTTTCGATTCCCTGAACAGATGAAGCAAAATGTTTTAAAGAAGTATAATGTGTAGTAATTACTCCAAAGGCTTTTCGCTCATTTAAACTATCCAAAATAGCTTCAGCAATTGCGCCTCCAAGCATTGGCTCTGTTCCCGAACCAAATTCATCAATTAATACCAATGTATTGTTATTTGCTGATTTTATAAAATTTTTCATGTTCAGCAAATGAGAACTGTAGGTGCTT
>PKTC01000484.1 GCA_002869305.1 Marinilabiliales bacterium | reverse complement strand
CTATTTTGAGATCGAGTATGAAGGAAGAATTTGATGATATTTTTAACAGTGAGGAAAATAGCGAGTTAGTTAACCGCTATGAGGAGATGTTAAAGAATAATACCCAGTATTTTTTTGATGTTTTTGAGTTTGAAAGTATTATTGATTATTACATGGAAAGTAATAAGTCAAATACTGCTTTTAATGTAGTTGAGATAGCTGCACAACAGCATCCTAGCTCTTTAAACATACAGTTAAAAAAAGCACAGGTTTTACTTGATAAAGGTCATGCATCACAGGCTTTTAAGGTGATTGAGAAGATTGAACGAATTGAATCCTCAAACAGTGATGTATACCTCCTAAAGGGAACAACCTTAAATGTAATGGGGAAATATGGTGAAGCAGTAAAGGCTTTCGATACGGCAATTATTTATAGTTACGAAGATAAGGTTGATATTATTCATACCATTGCACAATCATTCGAGCAAATTGGTAGATACAAAACCGCACTGCGCTATTTGCACGAAGCATATAAATTGGACGGTAAGAATATCATGTTATTGTATGATATAGGTTATTGCTACGAAAAAATTGGTCAGGTAAATAAAAGTATTGAATATTATAATCAATACCTGGATAATGAACCTTTTTCAGAAAATGCGTGGTACAACCTTGGCGTTCTTTACAATAAGTTTGACAAGTATGATGAAGCAATTGATGCTTATGAGTTTGCTATTGCAATAAACCCAGAATTCTCTGTTGCATATTTCAATTTGGCGAATGCATTTTCAAATAAAGAAGATTATCTGAATGCAATTGTTAATTACAAAGAATATCTAAAGTTCGACGGAAGAAGTGTTGAAATTTTAACTTATATAGGCGATTGTTACGAAAGTTTAAAAGAATATGATCTGGCTTTAAAATATTATGATGAAGCCATTAAAGAGGATGAACTATTTGCAGATGCCTTTTTTGGGAAAGCAAATTTGATGTATCGTCAGAGTAAATATAAGATGGCTCTTAAGTTTATACAAACGGCACTAAAATTGGATGATATAAACGCCGAATATTATTTTCTGCTGGGTAGCACATTGAATGAACTTAACGAAGATAAGAAAGCTTTAAGTGCTTTTAAAAAAGCTTATGATTTAGATCCTGAAGAGCAAGATTTTGTATTTTCACTATCAGAGGCCTATGTAAATGACCAAAGAATAGAATTGGCACTTGAGCTGTTATCGGAATTTTTAAAAGATAACCCACGAAATGCTTTGATTTATTATCGATTAGCAGGGTTGTATTTTTTAAATAAGAATGAACGATTGGCTCTTGAGATGTTTAAAAATGGGTTGGATATTCACCCTAAATCTTATCTCGAAATTCTTATATTTTATCCTGAAGCCATTGAAAATCAATTAGTAAATGAGCTACTTAATAAAGCTAAATTAGATTAATAATTAAATGTTAACCATATTATAAACGAAGACAATATATTTAATTTAAATGTTTTCGTTTTTTATGATTGAATATGAAACAAAGACTTAAAAAATATACAAACCTCGTTTTAAAGGGTTTTGCAATGGGGGCAGCGAATGTAATTCCTGGCGTATCAGGAGGAACTATCGCGTTAATAACGGGCATTTTTGAACGTTTAATCGACGCCATAAAGTCCTTTGATTTAATTGCTATTAAATTGTTGTTTTCAGGAAAAATAAAAGAACTTTTGAAGCATACTGATTTTTATTTTTTAGTTGCCGTTTTTTCGGGAATGGTAGCAAGTGTTGTTTCTTTAGCAAAATTGCTTAAATTTTTATTTTTAAATTACCCTGTTTTTGTATGGGCATTCTTTTTTGGATTAATACTGGCTTCGGTATATTATGTAGGCAAGGCAATCAAAAAATGGAATTTAAGTGTTATCTTAACTTTTATTATTGGTACTTCAGTGGCCGCTTCAATCTCCTTATTCAATCCTGCTACTCAAAATGATTCTTTTTTTTATTTGATACTCTGTGGAGTTATTGCCATTTGTAGTATGATTTTACCTGGACTTTCGGGATCGTTTATTTTAATCCTTTTAGGTAATTATGAGTTAGTAATGATCGATGCAGTGAATAACTTAGATCTTAAAGTTATTCTTCCGGTTATGATAGGTGTTCTTGGAGGTTTAATTGCATTTTCTCATATTTTATCCTGGATTTATAAAAAGTTTAAAGATCAAACCATATCCATCTTAACAGGATTCATACTCGGATCACTCGGAATATTATGGCCATGGAAGAATGAAATATACAGGTTGGATGAAGCTGGAAATTATATGCTGAAAGATGGAGAAAAAATAATACAATCTTATAGCAAGTACATGCCAGAATCATTTAATACAGAAGTTATTGTTGCACTTTCACTTATGATTATTGGAATAATTACCATATCTTTGATCGAGAAATTTGCTGGTAATCAAAACTAATGCGTTTTTTCGGTTTAATTGGTAAATCATTAGAACATTCATTTTCTCCTGTTTTTTTCAAAGAAAAATTTGAAAGGGAGGGAATAAAAGATTGTTTTTATAATTTATATCCACTAAAGACTATAGATGAATTCAATCAATTGATTAGCGATTTTTCCGAACTTTCTGGATTAAACGTTACCATTCCTTACAAACAGGAGATAATTCCATTTTTACAGGAGATAGAAACAGAAGCAGCAGAAATTGGAGCTGTAAATACGATCCGATTCGATTGGGCTAATAATCAGTTAAAGCTTATTGGATATAACACTGATTACTTGGGTTTTATTAATAGCTTGCAACCTCTTTTATCAGTGCAGCACAAGTCTGCTATAGTACTTGGAACCGGAGGCAGTTCTTTAGCCATTACACACGCTCTTACCAAATTGGGAATTGAATTTATTCAGGTTTCACGTAAACAGGTTGCAAAGAATATTATAAGTTACCACGATTTATCTGAAGAAATGGTTACCAAAAATAAAATAATCATAAATACAACTCCGGTAGGAATGTATCCAGATCAATCGAAATGCCCAGACATTCCTTACCAGGCAATAACTAAGCAACATTTATTATATGATTTAATTTATAATCCAAAGCAAACCGAATTTTTATGTAAAGGATTGATCCAGGGTGCTCTGATTAAAAACGGCTTTGAAATGTTAATAAAGCAAGCCGAATTCTCGTGGAAAATATGGAACAAAATCCACTTTTAATTTAACTTTTAACAACATAATAATTTGGTGTTAAAATTTTCCTTCTAAAACTTGTTGTGAAACACATTTTCATATGATTTTATTCATATGAAAAATGATGTGGAACATTGATTTTTGCTTAAATTTGCTAAATATCTAAAAATAATATAATCATTTGATACACAATGGATTTATTAAATAAAATTAAGGATAATGCTAAAAAGCATAATAAAAAAATAGTTCTACCCGAGTCAACAGAGGAAAGAACACTTAAGGCAGCTGATGAATTATTATCGGAAGGGATTGCTCAAATAATCTTAACAGGAGACCCACAGGTAATAAAGAATAAAGCGGCTGAATTAGGCTTAAATAATATTGAAAAAGCAATTATAGTCGATCCCAAGAATCATGAGAAAAAAGAGCAATATATTGACTTAATGGTTGAAATTCGCAAGAATAAAGGATTAACAAGAGAAGAAGCATCTAAGCTGGTAGAGAATCCTTTATACTTAGCTACTATCATGATTAAAAATGGTGATGCTGATGGAGAAGTTGCAGGTGCAGAAAATGCAACTGGAGATGTTTTACGTCCAGCTTTCCAATATGTAAAGACAAAACCAGGAATTAGCGTAGTTTCTGGGGCTTTTTTAATGATTTTAAAAGATAAACAATTTGGTGATGATGGATTAATGGTTTTTGCAGATTGTGCAGTGCATCCAAATCCAACGGATAAAGAATTAGCGGAAATAGCAGTTGCAACGGGCGAAACAACAAGAGCGATTGCTGGTATTGAGCCAAGAATTGCAATGTTAAGCTTTTCAACAAAGGGTAGTGCCAAGCACGAAATGGTTGATAAAGTAGTTAATGCTACCAAACTTGCTAAAGAAATGGATCCATCTTTAAAAATTGATGGTGAGCTGCAAGCGGATGCCGCAATTATTGAAGCAATAGGTCAGAAGAAGGCACCTGGAAGTGAAATTGCAGGAAAAGCAAATGTTTTGGTTTTTCCAACATTAGAAACCGGAAATATCACCTATAAATTAGTACAACGTTTAGCTGGAGCTGAAGCTGTAGGTCCTGTTTTACAAGGAATGGCTGCTCCAATTAACGATCTTTCAAGAGGTTGTTCAGTGAGTGATATCGTAAATTTAGTTGCTATTACAGCAAATCAGGCAGCAGGAAATTAATTTAACCATATAAGGCATTATATAAAAATGAAAATTTTAGTATTAAACTGTGGAAGTTCTTCAATAAAGTATCAATTATTAGAAATGACTAATTCTGAAAGTGCTGACTTACTGGCAAAAGGAATAGTTGAAAGAATTGGAATAAGCAATGGTGAACTTAAGCATAAAACTCAGGACAATAAAAAATACAACTTCACTACTGATATTCCAGATCATACAAAAGGTATTGATTTAATATTAGAAGCATTATTATCATCAGAACATGGTGTATTAAAAAGTGCAGAAGAAATAGTTGCAATAGGTCATCGTGTTGCTCATGGAGGTCAGTATTTTAGTGAAAGTGCATTAGTAACAGAGCAAGTAAAAGAGAGAATTGAAGAATGTATTGAATTGGCACCACTTCATAATCCTGCTAACTTAAAAGGTATTTTGGCAATGGAAAAATTGCTACCAGGTGTTCCACAGGTAGTAGTATTCGACACATCGTTTCACCAATCTATGGAACCAAAGGCGTTCTTGTATGGTTTACCTTACGAATATTATGAAAAGTATAAAGTAAGACGATATGGATTCCATGGCACTAGCCACAAATTTGTCGCAAAAAAAGCTTGTAAATTGGTAGGTTGGAATTGGGAAGAAAAAAATGTTATCTCTTGCCACTTAGGAAATGGAGCTTCTGTTGCAGCTATTCAAAAAGGAAAATCAGTTGACACTTCCATGGGTTTTACCCCTGTTGAAGGACTGGTAATGGGAACTCGTGCAGGAAACCTCGATCTGGGTGCTTTACTGTTCATTGCAGAGAAAGAAGATTTAACTATTCAGGATACGAACAATATGATCAATAAGCGTAGTGGTGTTCTTGGAATTTCAGGACTCTCATCGGATATGCGCGATATTGAAATGGCCATGGAAGAAGGCAACGAAAGAGCTAAGCTTGCATTTGATATGTTTAATTACCGAGTAACAAAATATATAGGATCATATGCGGCCGCTATGGGAGGAGTAGATTTAATATTATTTACCGGAGGTATTGGCGAGAACGGCTGGGATATGAGAAGAGAAGTATGTAAAGACCTTGAGTTTTTAGGTGTTGATTTTGATTTTGAGTTGAACGACAAAAAACGTGGAGTTGATTTAGAATTAACAAAACCTGGTTCTAGAACAAAAGTAGTGATGGTAACAACAAACGAAGAATTAGTTATTGCGCAGGATACACAGAAAATTGTAAGCAATCTTTAATCATTCATATATCATTCATAAAAACTGATAAAATGAGTATAAAGTCACTTAATGATATCGTAAATAAAGCCAAAGAAAAGGAGTCAAGACGTTTAGCGGTGGCAGCAGCAGCCGACAGACCAGTTTTGGAAGCTGTTAAAAAGGCATATCAGGAAAATATTATTG
>PKTC01000465.1 GCA_002869305.1 Marinilabiliales bacterium | reverse complement strand
CAACAATATCATAATCTGCCCAAAATGTATGAAAATAGGGAGCTTCAGTCATAGGGCGGCCCACAACATGATGTCCGGATTCATCTAAATGTCTGAAAGGTGTTGAGCTTGCAAAAGATAAGCTCTTTATATCAGGATCTTTCAGCAGTTCTTCTTTAAAAATTTGCCGGTTATCACCTAAGCCATCAATCATATGCAAGACAAGTATCTGTTCTTTATCAATTCCCAGGTTATGATTTAAAATGAATTTTATTTGTCGATTTATAGTTATGGTAAATATCATAATACCAGTGCAAATTGCAAATTGAAGAATTACAAGAATATTTCTAAATCGATTTTTCCTGTTTTTTGATGATATTCCAACTTTTCCGCCAAGTATAGAAACTGCATCATACGATGACATAACGTATCCCGGATAGATTCCTGAAATAAAACCGATGATTACAGAAAATAGAATTAATCCGGGAATTATATACGAATTTGAAAAATAATCTACTTCATAGGATTTATTGAGAATATTATTAAAGTATGGAAGTAGAAATTCTACAATCAGCATACCGAAAGACATAGAAACAAAACTGATCAAAATGGACTCTCCAACAAATTGTCTTCTTAATTGATTCTTTTGCACTCCAAAGGTTTTCTTTACTCCGATTTCTAGTTGTCGAGTTGATGCCATGGCTGTTGCCAGATTAACATAATTTATGCTGGCTAATATTAACACCAAAGCAGCTACTAAAGCTAAAATGTAAACAAATGATTTTTTTCCTTCATTGTTGTTGTCAATTAAAGTTCCAAGATGGATTTTATGTAAAGGTTCTAAAAAGAAGTTGTAGTAATCTCCATTTGAAAATACTTCATCATAGGTTTTTCCAATAGCCATTTCAAGTAATGGGCCTAATGTTTCCCGCAGAAAACCGGGAAATTTAGCTTCTAATTCTTTGGCATCGGTATTTTCTTTCAGTTTTATATAGGTATATGAGTTATGATTAAACCAGTTACGAGGATCCGCATAATCGTTGATTGTTGTTGACGAAAATATGATATCAAACTGAATATGAGAATTTTTCGGATAATCCTTAACAACTCCTGTTATAGTATATTCCGTACCTGCAAGCGTTGCAATTACTTCACCAATTGGATTATCTGTTTCAAAGAATTTTTCTACTGTTGATTCTGTTATGACCACAGTTTTGGGATCGGTTAAGGCAGTTTTTGGGTTTCCATGAATAAATTCTGTAGTGAAAACATCAAAGAAAGTAGAATCGGCACCTATAAATTTTAAATTAGGAACTAACTCATTGTTATACTTCATGTATCTGCCATTGCTATACCATAACATCACTCTGCATGTTGTTTCAATTTCAGGAAAATTCTGAACTAGAGCATCTGCTGCAGGTGGGGATGTCGATCCTGTAGTGTAATGTTCTCCATCACGAGAACCATCTCTTCCAACTAAATAAATTTGTTTCTTATGTTCCTGAAAACTATCGTAAGTGAGTTCATCAAATACATAAATAAATAACATTACACTAATGGCTATACCTACACTTAAGCCTGTTATATTAATAAAAGTGTATCCAAGCTTCCTGCTTAGGAATCTAATGGAAGGTAAAATATATTTTTTATACATGACTATTTAAATTTAATTGTTAACTGAATCCAAAATTCAATAACAATGCCTTTGTGTTTAAGTATCATGTTATAAAGCTTTTGTGCTTATAATTTCGTTTATGTCTAGATTAATACTGTAAATTATTTTAACAATAATTGTAAAGAAAATTTACAATATGTAACTTTACTATTAAGATAAATAGAAAAGTTAATGAAAACAACAGACAAAAAGGGCAGTGTTTTGGTAATTGATGATAATGAAGATGTTTTAAAGTCATTAAATATGTTTTTAAAACATGAGTTTGATGTTGTTGAATTATTGAGCGAACCGAATAAAATACCTACCGTTATAGAGTCTCTAAATCCAGATGTAATTCTTTTAGATATGAATTTTTCTCCTGGTTCGAGGTCGGGCTTAGAAGGAATATACTGGTTAAATAAAATCATTGAGATAGATCCTAAAGCAGTTGTGATTTTGCTTACTGCTTATGGTGACATGGAACTGGCCATTAAATCTATTAAAGAAGGAGCAACGGATTTTATTACCAAACCCTGGGATAATGATAAGCTTTTAGCTACCCTTAAGTCTGCTCAAAAGTTAAGTATAGCAAATCAAGAGGTATCTAACTTAAAGCAGAAACAAAAACTGTTAGAGCAAGATATCAAGAAGGAGTATGAAATACTTTGGGGCGAATCAAAAGTAATGAAGGATTTGTTCGAGACAGTAAAAAAAGTATCAAAAACAGATACTAATATATTATTGATAGGAGAAAATGGAACAGGTAAGGATTTAATATCTAGAGAAATTCATGATTTGTCGAATCGTTCTTCAGAATCGTTTGTAAAAGTGGATATGGGTAGTTTGAGTGAATCGGTTTTTGAAAGTGAAATGTTTGGTCATGTTAAAGGTGCTTATACCGATGCCAAAGAAGAAAGAATTGGGCGTTTTGAACTCGCTAACAAAGGTACGCTCTTTATGGATGAAATTGGGAATCTGTCTTTATACCTACAAGCTAAGTTGCTAACTTCCATTCAAAATATGGAGATTACAAAAATTGGTTCGAATAAAGCCAAACAAATAAATACCAGAATAATTACAGCTTCCAATCGGGATATTCATAAAATGGTTAAGGAGAATTTATTTCGCCAGGATTTATTATATAGGATAGAGACTATTCGTCTAGAGGTTCCTCCTTTGAGAGAAAGAGGCGATGATACATTTATTTTTGTTTATCATTTTCTGAAGAAATTCGGTAAAAAATATAGTAAGCCCAATATTACACTAAATTCTGATGCTCTGAATAAGCTAAAAACTTATCATTGGCCGGGAAATATTAGAGAGTTGCAGCATACTATAGAAAAAGCGGTCATTTTAAATGAGTCAGGAGTCTTGAAAGCGGATGATTTTGTTTTTAGGAGCAGTGAAAAGGAAGAAATAGATCAAATAAATAGTTTAAATTTATCTGAACTGGAAAGATCTGCTATCGAAAAATCTCTGATAAAGAATAATTTTAATTTAAGTCGGGCGGCAAACGAATTAGGGATTACACGCCCAACTTTATATAAAAAGATAAGAAAATACGCAATACAATTATGATCCTGAAAAGATATAGTTTGATGGTTATTCTTAGGGTACTGCTCATTAGCATCAATATTTTTTTGGTTGTTATAGCTTTTGAAAATCCTAAGCATTTATTTTCAATACTAATNTACTAATTTTTAGCAGTTTTTTAATTCTACAAATCACATTATTAATTAGGTATTTAAATCAAACGAATAGAAACCTTGCTCATTTTTTATCTAGCATTTTATATAAGGATGGAACATTTCAATTTCCGGAATCAGGATATACTAAAAATGATGAGTTAGGTGCTATTATAAATTCTATTGGAAAGGATTTGAAAGATCTAAGAATTGAAAACGAAAAACAATATGCCTATTTAAAAACGGTAATTGACCATCTGGACACAGCTATAATTGTATTTAATCGAAACGGGGATATTGAGCTTTGCAATCAATCTCTATTAAATTTATTTCAAAAGACAAGCATTAAAAACATAGCACAGCTGGATTCTTTTTATGCTAATTTTTCAGGCATTCTTCTTGATTTATTACCAAAGATTCCTAAACTTTTCACTGTTCAGGTTAACAACGAAAAACATTTTCTGTCTGTTCGAGGATCTATTTTTAAATTAGATACTCAGGAGATGAGGTTAGTCTCTTTTCAAGTTATAAATGAAGAAATGAATGAAACTGAAATGCGATCGTGGGAAAAACTCATTCGGGTTTTAACGCATGAAATAATGAATTCGGTTTCGCCCATTACGTCATTAACAACAACTTTAAAAAGAATATTTAAGAAATCGGATCAAAAAGTCACTCTGGAAGATATAAAAGATAGTGATATTGATGATACTATTTCCGGTTTGGAAATTATTAACGACCGATCGCAAGGTTTACTTAATTTCATTAAGAAATACAGAGAAGTTCATTTAATGCCTAAGCCTGTATTTGAAGAATTTGAACTAAAAAGTATATTGGATCGTATAGGAAAGCTGTTTAAAAACGATTTAGAAAAGAACAAAATCAGCTTTCAAGTTGAAGTTTATCCTAAAAATATAAAAGTATCGGCAGACAAAGCAATGTTGGAGCAAGTGCTGATAAATCTGATCAAAAATAGTATTGAATCATTTAAAGATAATAAAGAAAAAAATATTGAGATAAAAGCTTATAAAAATGTAAGTGATAATATTATTATTGAGATTATTGACAATGGAGAAGGTATAGCAAATGACATTAAAGATGATATTTTTGTTCCGTTTTTTAGTACTAAAAAAACAGGATCAGGAATTGGACTTAGCTTAGTAAAACAGTTTGTAATTTTAAATAATGCTAAATTAAGTTTTAAGTCAGAACCTTATAAAGAAACCATATTTGCTATAACATTTAGGAATTAGAGCATAGTGAAATTATTTAGTTTTATTATTAAAACTATTCTTATGTGATAAAGGAAGCTAAAGCAAAATCTTTATCTAGAAAACACAAAAAAGTAGATTCTTGGATTTTAGCACGTTATGAAAGAACCTATATTGTCGCTGCACACGAAATTGAACCCATTGTGATGAGCTTGCTGACGGATATTATGTGGATGCCGAGTTTGGAAAGAATATAGAATTTAAATAAATGCTCGTGAATTTTTGCAAGGAGAGTTGGGCCCATCCAGAGATAGAAATCCCATGAAAAAATTTGTAAAATAATGGAGCCCGGTGTTCCTTCAGCAACAGAAAGACTTGAAAAAATTGTATTTCTTAAAAGTCGCGATTTTATAGAAAAGGCTAAACTTTACAGTTTGAATATTTTGATTATTAGCGAACATATTTGGTTAGTATCAATGTATTTGTTAATTTCAATATCCTTAAACCCCAAAAAAGAATAAAATGGAGAATAATGAGAAAAATCAGGTTGCACCTAAAAATGGAACTGAATTAATTATTGATACGCAAACAAAGCAAAACCTAGATGAAACGAGAAAGTGGACCATGTTTTTTGCCATACTTGGCTTTATTGGAATAGGTTTTATGGTCTTAGCCGCTTTAATTCTGTTAATTATTGGAATATTCGGAAGCAGTTATTGGAATAATAGAGAGGCTGTTATGTTTGGTGGACTTAGTGCATTATACCTTGTTTTAGGTGCAATATATTTCTTGCCAATATTGTATTTATTAAAGTTCTCTACAAATATGAAAAATGCCATTGAAAAGGCAGAGCAAAGCAAACTGACTTCGGCTTTTGATTACTTAAAATCGCATTATAAGTTTGTTGGAATCTTAACAATTATTTTATTCGCTGTCTATATTTTAGCTGCTGTAGTAATTGGAATAGTTGGTTTGAGTTCTTTTTTATAAAATAAATCTTAAAAAGTCTTCATAATCAAATAATTATTCTACCTTTGCGCCCTTATAATAATTAAAGGGTGTTTTCTGGTGTCTGACCGGCTTTTGGCGAGTTGTTTAGGAATCTGAAAGCACGGGAGGAAAATAAAATGACAAAATTTGCCGATTTAGGTATCCAAGAGGATATCCTAAGAGGAATTAGTGAACTGGGTTTTGAAGAAGCAATGCCAGTTCAAAAAGAAGTAATACCTGTAGTACTTGAAACAAAACAGGATATCGTAGCGCTAGCACAAACCGGAACTGGAAAAACTGCCGCATTTGGATTACCCATTGTGCAACAAGTTAGCATTTCAGAAAAGCATCCACAAGCTTTAATTCTTTCACCAACTCGTGAACTTTGTGTTCAAATCGCAAAAGATTTGATGGCATATTCAAAGTATATGAATGGATTAAAAGTTCTACCAGTTTATGGTGGGGCAGATATTAATGCTCAAATTCGTGGGTTAAGAATGGGAGTGCACGTAATTGTTGCTACTCCAGGTCGTATGCTCGATTTAATCAAGAGAAAAAAAGCAGATATCTCTAAAGTAAAAACTGTAGTATTAGACGAAGCAGATGAAATGCTTAACATGGGATTTCGAGACGATCTAAACGAGATACTGGAATCAGTTCCTAACGATAGAAGAGCATTGCTTTTTTCAGCTACCATGCCAAAAGAGGTAGCAGCTATTGCAAGAAATTATATGACCAATGCTCAGGAGATCACCGTAGGAAAGAAGAATGCCGGAGCTGAAAATGTAAAACATCTCTATTATTTGGTTCATGCGCGCGATCGTTATTTAGCACTAAAGCGAATAGCAGATATGAATCCTAATATTTATGCTATTATTTTTTGTAGAACGCGAATGGAAACAAAGGAGGTAGCACAATGGTTAATAAAAGATGGTTATAATGCTGATGCATTGCATGGAGATTTGTCTCAAGCTCAGAGAGACCATGTAATGAATAGATTTAGATTAAAGAATCTGCAGATGCTTGTAGCGACAGATGTTGCTGCTCGTGGATTAGATGTGAATGATCTTACACATGTTATAAACTACAATTTGCCGGATGATATTGAAGCATACACTCATAGAAGTGGTCGAACGGGAAGAGCGGGTAAAACTGGCGATTCTATTGCAATTGTTCATTTAAGAGAAAAATATCGAATCAAAGAAATAGAGAAGAAGATTAATAAATCTTTTATAAAAGCTGAAATCCCAACCGGAAAAGAGGTTTGTAAAAAGCAATTATTTCATTTAATTGATAAAATGGAGAAGGTTGAGGTGGATCACGATCAAATTAATGATTTTCTACCTGAGATTTATAGTAAACTGGAATGGTTAGATAAAGAAGATCTGATCAAGCGATTTGTATCACTTGAGTTTAATCGATTCTTGGAATATTATAAAAACGCTCCAGATTTAAACATACCAGACGAAAAGGAATACAGACAAAAAGAAAAAGATAAAGGTAAACGAAGAGGAAGTGATAAAGACTTTAAGCGATTGTTTATTAATCTGGGTAAAAACCATGGTTTAAATGCACAACGATTAATGGGATTGGTGAATGAATCAACTCATGATAGAAATATTCCAATTGGTAAAATTGATATTATGAAATCATTTTCGTTTTTTGAAATTGATAAACAATTTACCGATAAAGTATTAGATGGTGTAAATGGCTATACCTTTGAGGGAGTAAAGGTTAGTACTGAAATTGCTAAAGAAAAACCATCTGGTGGAAGTTCAGATCGTGATGGTAATCGAGAAGGTAGAAGGCGATCTTCAAGTCCAAGAGGCGAAGGCAGATCTTACGATCGAGATCGAGCAAAACGAAGATCAGGCAGTAAATCCGAATCAGGAAAAAGGCCAAGAACCAAACGAAGATAAAAAATTTCAAAAAAATACTGACTGTTCTTTGGTTAGTATTTTTTTTATTGTAGTTTTACAAACCGAACGTTCGGTTTTATGACTTTTAATAATCATGAAATTACAAAAGAGTGTTAGATAAAAACATTTAAAACCAAACATTCGTCAATAAAATGATCGGGAAGATGTATATAAGAAGTTCTAAACTTTACTTCATTTCTATTTTTGGTTCGGTAATTTTATAGTATAGTTTTTTCCCTCTTTCAAGACGTTTATCCCGATCAATTTTTATTAGCAGTTATAGGAAATGAAAGTTATAGAAGCTATTGTAAAAAGCATAATTGGAGATTTAGTTCCTGACTCCGTCGGAATTTATTATAACACGGATTTAAAAATCGATTTAAATTTATCAACGGAGGAGTTAGAGTTAATTAGGGAGCGAATTCAGGTTATCTTTGATCTGCACATATCCAAAGAGTTATTTGTTTCTACAATAACCTACGGTGAGTTATGCGAATCAGTTCTTACTGTTTACAATAGGCAGATTTAATTTTAGCATGCTACAATTAATCATTATCGTTTACCTTCAACTACGACAACAATTTCACCTTTAAGAGTAGATTTATTGTAATATTCGATTAATTCCTTTAAAGTACCCCTAATATTTTCTTCATGAATCTTTGTTAATTCTCTTGAAACACATGCTCTTCTGTCTTCTCCAAATATTTCTACAAATTGTCCTAAAGTTTTTAACAGACGATATGGTGATTCATAAAACACCATCGTTTTTGATTCTTCTGCAAGTTCACCCAATCTCTTTTGTCTTCCTTTTTTTTGAGGTAAGAAACCTTCAAATGAAAATCTATCGTTTGGAAGTCCTGAATTAACTAATGCAGGAATAAATGCTGTGGCGCCGGGCAAACATTCTATCTCAATCTCGTTTTCTATGCATGCTCGTGCAATTAAAAAACCTGGATCCGATATTCCTGGTGTTCCTGCATCTGAAACTAATGCAATGGTTTCTCCACCTTTAATTCTTTCAATTATTGCTGGTAAAGCTTTATGTTCATTGAATTTATGATGAGCAAAAACGGTTTTTTCAATTTTCAGATGTTTTAAAAGAATACCTGTTTTTATGGTATCCTCAGCAAGAATAAGATCTACTTCTTTCAATATGCGGATGGCTCTAAGTGTAATATCCTCAAGATTACCGATTGGTGTTGGAACTAGATAAAGTTTACTCATACAAGTATTATTTTTCTGCATATTTTCTTCGAACCAATTCTTTCAATCGCATATAATTAGTGTCATCTGAATCCCAATCAAAATTTTCATCTAAAAACTCAACTGCATTGTCGTAATTATCAAAATTATTTAAGATTTGAATGGTCTCATGATAGTGCATTTTGTCATTTCCGAATAGTTCACGAATAAATATAAACTTATCGTTTAATCCAATGGCAGAATTAATATCATTTATTGGTTTTGATTGCATTTTGGAAGAAACATCCTTTTTGACATTCTTCTTGGCAATATCATCATGAACAAATTTCTTTGAATGGAATTTATCAGCCACTATTTCCGGGTGGTAATCATTCTGTTTAATCTCCTTTTTTTGCTCTTGGGTTTCTTCTTTTTCTTCAATATTTTATTTAGCAGGCGTTTCTATTATGAATTCAGG
>PKTC01000440.1 GCA_002869305.1 Marinilabiliales bacterium | reverse complement strand
GAAATGCTCGTCGTAATATTTTAATCTAATTTTCATTGGCCGTTCAACATCTTCGCGCAATAATGGTATACTTAAACAGCCTTCGTTCATTGTGATATCCTCTTCGCCTCTATCAACAATTCTAGCATTGATAAAAACTTTCTTAAAATCTTTCATCTTTGGATCATCTTCCTCGAAAGGAGAGCCGTCAATCACAAAAAGCCGTATTGGTTTTCCTACTTGAGGAGCTGCCAAACCAACACCATCGGAATGATACATGGTCTCCCACATATCAAAGATAAATTCTTCTAAATTAGGGTAATTCTCATCAATCTCCTGAGCCACTTTTCTTAGTATTGGTGATCCATATATAACTATTGGGTAAATCATTTCTTACTTAATTCTTTGTTCTAAATATGATTGTAATATTATTGTTGCACTAATTGTATCGACAAGTGCCTTGTTTTGCCTTGCTTTCTTTTTTAAACCTGCATCAATCATAGTTTGATGCGCCATCTTTGATGTAAATCTTTCGTCAACTAATTTAATTTCCATATCTGGATAAGTTTTAGCTAACTTTTTTATAAATGGATTAATAAACCTAACAGCATCAGAAGCCTGATTGTTCATTTGTTTTGGGTATCCCACCACAATGCATTCTACACTCTCTTTCTCGAGATAATTCTTTATAAAATCCCAAATATCTTTTGAATGAACAGTAGTTAATGAATTAGCTATCATCTTTAAAGGATCTGTAACAGCCAACCCTACTCTTTTTCTACCATAATCTATTGCTAAAATTCTTCCCAAAATAAATCTAAATTTAAAATGCAAAGGTAAAATTTAAATTCTATTCTGATTACAATACTTGCAGACAATAATTTTAAATGCATCTAAAATTTTATAACTTGTATCTGATTCATATGATTTAAAACATCTGATTGTAAACAGGTGGTGCTCAAAATTTTGATAAAGATGCACGCTCATTGCGTTTTATAACATAGAATTAATTTGAAATTTTAAATAATTTTGATGAAGAAATTGATTTTTTGCATTCAGCAAGAAATATTCCGAACACTTCTAATAATTAAGCTTACTATTTTTGGTAAAAAATAATATTATGGGTAAAGAAATCAAGTTTAGTTTAGTTTATCGTGATATGTGGCAGTCATCTGGAAAATACGTTCCAAGAGTTGATCAACTTAAAAAAATTGCCCCGGTCATTATTGATATGGGATGTTTTTCGCGAATTGAATCCAATGGAGGTGCATTTGAACAAGTCAATTTATTGTATGGTGAAAATCCTAATATCGCTGTGCGAGAATGGACCAAAGCTTTTAATGAAGCAGGAATTCAAACGCATATGCTTGAAAGGGCTTTAAATGGAATTAGAATGTTCCCAGTTCCAGCAGATATCAGAAAATTAATGTATAAAGTAAAAAAAGCTCAAGGAGTAGATATCGCGCGTTCTTTTTGTGGCTTAAATGATCATCGAAATTTAGAACTTTCAATAAAATATGCCAAAGAAGCAGGAATGATTTCTCAAGCAACTTTAAGCATCACCCATTCGGATATACATACAGTTGATTATTTTATGGGAGTGGTAAATAAAGCGGTTGAGTATGGTACCGATGAAATTTGCCTAAAGGATATGGCAGGTGTAGGAAGACCAGTAACGTTAGGAAAATTGGTTTCTGAAATCAAAAATAAATACCCTCATATCATGATTCAATATCACGGGCATTCAGGTCCCGGATTTTCGGTTGCCTCTATATTAGAAGTTGCCAAAGCTGGTGTTGATTATGTAGATGTAGCCATGGAACCTTTATCTTGGGGAATGGTTCATCCAGATATAATTACAATTCAAGCCATGTTAAAAGATGCCGGATTTATAGTTCCTGAAATTAATATGAAAGCATACATGAAAGCGCGCGCTTTAAGTCAAGAATTCATGGATGATTTCCTGGGATATTTTATTAACCCTAAAAATAGATATATGTCATCCCTACTTGTTCAAGCCGGTCTACCTGGAGGAATGATGGGAAGCATGATGGCAGACCTAAAAGGAGTTCATCAAGGTTTAAACCAAACTCTTGAAGCTAATGGAAAAGAAAAACTTACTGAAGATGATCTTTTAGTAAAGTTATTTGATGAAGTAATAGACATATGGCCAAAATTAGGTAACCCGCCACTTGTTACTCCATTTAGTCAATATGTTAAAAATATTGCACTACTAAATGTCATGCAGGACATTCAGGATAAACCGAAGTTCTCAATTATTGATAACAATGCCTGGGATATGATTTTAGGAAAAGCAGGAAAGCTCCCCGGAACTTTATCGCAAGAAATTATTGAAATTGCAGAACAACAGGGCAAAGAATTTTATACGGGAGTTCCTCAGGATAACTATCCTGATGAGCTTGACAAGTATAGAAATGAAATGATTGAAAATGGTTGGGATTTTGGAGAAGATGATGAGGAACTCTTCGAATTTGCAATGCATGAGCGCCAATACAGAGATTATAAATCAGGATTAGCGAAGAAAAGATTTACTGAGGAGTTATCTAAATTAAAGGACGAAGCGAGAAAACCTAAAAGTGAATCTGGACATATAAAAGCAGACCCTGGTAAAAAGGATATTGCCTC
This sequence comes from Marinilabiliales bacterium, assembly GCA_002869305.1. Classification (GTDB taxonomy): domain Bacteria; phylum Bacteroidota; class Bacteroidia; order Bacteroidales; family UBA12077; genus UBA12077. The sequence continues at coordinate 3,165 of PKTC01000440.1, read as the reverse complement.
TCCCTATATGGGGAAAATATTTTATAACCTTAATTATTTTATTGAAGAACAAGCTATTGAGCTTGGAAACTTGATTAAAAAGGGTCAACGTATTTGTTATATTGAAAGTGGCTATACCTATGACGAAATTGTTTCTGAATTTGATGGCGAAGTAGATGAAATATTTTTCAAACATGGTGAAGAAGTTTCAAAAGGTGATGTAATTGTGAGATTAAAATAATGTATATGAAGAAGAAAAAACGTATAGCTCTAGTAGCGCATGACAACAGGAAAAAGGACTTATTAGATTGGGTTGATTGGAACTGGGAGAGTTTATCAAAGCATGAACTTATATGCACTGGCACAACAGGAAGTCTAATCGACACTTTATTGAATAAAAAAAGATCCGATGCACATCTCAGTTCTGTAAATATTAAAAAGTTAAAATCAGGTCCATTGGGAGGTGATCAGCAGTTGGGGGCTTTAATCAGTGATGAAAAAATAGATTTGCTAATATTTCTCTGGGATCCCATGCAACCACAACCGCATGATGTTGATGTGAAAGCACTTTTAAGAATTGCAGTACTATACAATATACCAATGGCTTGTAACAGATCTACTGCAGATTTTATCATATCTTCGAATTTGTTCGAAGGTGATTATAAACGACAGGTAAAGGATTATTCAAGTTATATAAAAAGAGAAATTTTCTAGAGCATAAGAAATGTAAGCAAAAAAGGCCCAGAAAATTTTCTGAGCCTTTACTACTAACTACATAAACTATATTACTGGATTCTTTTTTAGTAATTTATCTGCACTATTTAATAAAATATCTACATACTGACCTCTCATGTAAACGAAAGGATCATTCGTATTCTTTTTAGACAGTTTTCCTCTAAACTCTTCAATTGAATTGTATCCCTTACTATCCATCCACTCTTCCAGTCGACCAACAATATTTTTAATATGTCCTATTTTATTTTTGTATAGTGTACTTACGACCTGAACCGCATCAGCTCCAGCCAATAACATTTTTATTGCATCATCTCCATCAAATATTCCTGATGAACTACAAATATCAGCTTTTACATTTCCGTGCAATAGTCCTGCATAACGCAACGGTAATCTATGATCTCCCTTGTTGCTTAGATTAAATGGAAATATGTGTTCTTCCCTATTAACATCAATCTCCGGTTCAAATAATTTATTAAATAAAACTAAACCCTCAACTCCTGTTTTATCAACCTCCGAAATAAAATTTAATAAATTACTATAAAACGATCCTAGCTTCACAGCTACCGGTATCTTAATTGATTTCTTTACCAGCTTTATAATATCTAATTTATGTTTTTCTATATCTACTCCTTTATCTTCGGACTTCTTTAGAGACTTATATAAATTAATCTCCAACGCATCAACACCTGTTTCTTCAATTAGTTTTGCATACTCTACCCAGGTTTCTTCGTAAATTGCATTAATACTTGCGATTAGGGGAACAGAAGTATTTTCCTTAATCTTTTTTAATTGCAACAAAAATTCCTTAGGACCAGCATGTTCCATCTCCGGATGAATTTTTATCATCTCAGCGTGTCGATCATTATATAATTGTAAATCTTCATCCAGATCAGCTGATTCGAAGTTAACTTGCTCCTCAAAAAGTGATTTGTATACAATTGCTCCGATTCCGGCCTCTTCCATTGCTTTAATATTTTTAATATCAACAGAAAGGTTAGATGAGCCAGCAATAATAGGATTTTTCAATTTTAACCCCAGATAATTGGTACTTAAGTCTGCCATACGTTTCGAGTTTAGTTTAATGACTATTGTTTATTTTATATAACAAGTATTAAAAAATATAGTTCAATTCTTGTTTAAGATTTTTGTTATTTTATTAAATAAAAGCTCAACAAGGCATAAAAAAAGCAGGATTAAAAAATCCTGCTTTAATATTAACTCGTATAATAGATTAATTAGAAGCTAATCTTTTATAATTATTGTATCTCCATTTAGCATCATCCTCAGCTTGCTTAAATAAAACATCGGCTTGCTCTGGGAATGATTTCTTTAATGAAGTGTAACGCACTTCACTCTTTAAGAACTCCTGGAACTTCTCCCAGTCTGGTTCTTTAGAATCTAGTTCAAACGGATTTTTACCTTCAGCCTCCAATAATGGATTGTATCTATAATTAGACCAATAACCAGCTTCAACAGCTAATTTAGATTCTAATTGAGTTTTTCCCATTCCTAATTTTAATCCATGATTAATACATGGCGCATAAGCTATTATCAGGGAAGGTCCTGGATAAGCTTCAGCTTCTTTTATAGCTTTGAAATACTGATTTTGACTTGAACCCATTGCAACTTGCGCTACATATACATATCCATATGACATTGCCATCACACCTAAATCTTTTTTACGTGTTCTCATACCAGCTGCAGCAAATTTAGCTACTGCACCAACTGGTGTTGCTTTAGATGCTTGTCCTCCTGTATTAGAGTATACTTCGGTATCAACAACTAAAACATTTACATCTTCTCCAGAAGCCAATACGTGATCCAATCCTCCATATCCAATATCATATGCCCAACCGTCACCACCAAAAATCCATACAGATTTTTTGATTAGGTATTGTTCAAGCGCTAAGATCTCTTTTGCAATGGAAGCTTTTTCCTTTTTACATGCTTCAACAACTTTTGCAGAAGCAGCTTTTGAACCTTCAGCATTATCTTTATTTTCTATCCACTCTTTAAATGCAGTTTGTGTTCCAGCTGCAACATCATTCATTGATGCATTCATCTTCTCAGCAATTCTCTGACGAAGCTTTTCAACACCAACATGCATACCTAAACCATACTCAGCATTATCTTCGAATAATGAATTAGCCCATGCAGGACCTTTACCTTCACTATTTGGACAATATGGAGTAGATGGAGCTGAACCACCATAAATAGAAGAACAACCTGTAGCATTTGCAACCATCATTCTATCTCCAAACAATTGTGTAATTGCTTTAATATATGGAGTTTCTCCACAACCTGCACAAGCACCACTAAACTCAAATAATGGTTGAGCAAATTGACTATTCTTAACACTTTTCTCTTTTGGAAGAACAGTATCTTTATAACCCACTTTTTTATGCATGTAATCCCAACGTTTATCTTCAACTAATTGAGAATCTAAAGGCT
>PKTC01000035.1 GCA_002869305.1 Marinilabiliales bacterium | reverse complement strand
TATAACTGTATCCGGCAATACCTTTTATTCCATAAATACTTTCCGCATCAGTAAAATTGAATTCAGTAGCTGTTACATTAGCTATATAATCGTTATTATGGTAATTGGTATTGATTAGGCTTATGTAAGATTTAGAAAATAGGTTTTTATCAATAACCGTAACATTATAATTGGTAAATGGCTGGGTTTGAAAGTCTCTTCTAACATTCGTCAGTGTGTCCTTGATTTCAGCCATTGATTTTTGGGTCATGGCATTGAGCATCCCTATTCCTAATCCTGATTTGGTTCTACCTGATATTTTGGTTGAATTGATTAACTGCGTTTCGATTGGATTATCAATTATATCTTCATTTACCTGCAATGTATCTTCAACTATGCTGTGATCCTGAGGTTTATCTCCTATTCGGCGAGAATAAAAAATATCACCTTTTTTAAATAAGTCCATACCTTCTGTAAAGAATTGTCGTTTTTCATTATAATATAATTCATAAGGCGATAAATTAAGTTCAACTTCATCGGACTGAACCTGTCCAAAATCCGGAATTAAGGTCATATCCAGCGTAAAACTTTGACTGATTCCATATTTAAGATCCAATCCCAGGTTATAACTGAATGATTCACTTTCTCCAGTCTCTTTTTCGACATAACCTGACATGTAGGGTGTTAAAGAAAGTCTTAAGGGAGGATTCAGATTTTTAAAATTTTGAGCTTCTCCTGTTCCGGTCCACCAATTGGTAATTTCATCGCTTATGTGATTCCATGTAGACCATTCCTGTTTTTTTGCATTCCATCTATTGATATTAAACCCCCAGTTTTGTACTTCTTTTTTTGAGAAACGCAAAGCAGAATAAGGTATTTTAAATTCAGCAGTCCATCCATCATCATTTATGCATGTTTCACTATACCAAACTGCATCCCAGGATCTATCATCGCCATTTGCAGAATAGATAACATCTGTTTGAACGTTTGTTGGTGTTACTAGGAAATAAAAGTAATTTGTACCGTCGTTATAGGGGCAAAACCATACACTTACTACGTCATTATGTGGTCCGCTTCCGCTATCTCGATTTACAAATCCTTGCGAGATACTGTTTATATTACTCTCATAACATTTAATTCCAACGTAAATTCCTAAATCATCATAATAGAGCCAGGCCTGGGTTTTTTGTGATGGTTCAGTTCCATTATCCGGATAGTATTCAATAAAATCAGTAATTGGAGATTTAACCTGCCAGATACTTTCCTTTAACTCGCCATCAATGGTAATTACATCGTTTGTTTTAATAGCCTGAGTAACTTTATTATTGTGCTGTGCAAAACCAGTCTTACTTAATATCAAAATTGATACGACTAATATGTTGTAAATTTTCATGATCTTCTTTTTTATTATATCGTGTTCTTCAATAAAATGTCTTGTCAAAACTAATAGTTAGAAATAATCATATTCTTGATGTTCGTCAAGATAATTACTTACTATATAAATATCTCCTGCTGCGATTTAGTTGGTGTAACAAAGAGATAAATATTAGTTTGTGCAAACCTTCATTTTTTAAATTAAGGGCAAAGATGAAGAAAGAAATTATCCTAAAAGTTTTAATTTATAAATTAGAAGTACAGATTTATAAAATCAAACTTCTTTTTTATTGGTTTTTTGGTAGTTGGAAGGAGTTTGTCCGGTTAGTTTTTTAAAAGTACTGAAAAAAGAAGATTTTGAATTGAATCCACATTCATAGCCTATTATTTCAATTGTATATGGGTTGGGTGATGTTATAAGTTCTTTTGCTTTTTCAATTCTTAATTCATTTATAAATAATGAAAAAGATTTGTTTAGGTTGTCATTCAAAAACTGCGAAAAAATATGATTGGATACATGAAGTTCTTTGGCAATAAAAGGAAGGGATATATTTGAATTTAGGTATAGTTCATTATCCTTAACATTACTTATTTTATTTTTTATTTGTCTTACTACTGCATGATCTAATTTCTTGTTTTTGTATTTTTCCGGATCTTCAAAAAAGGAAGTGTTTTTTTTATTTCGAATAGCAAAAAATAAGATAACCACGTAGAGGGCAAAAGAAAAAGATAATCCCACTAAAAAATTAGAATAGTAGTGACTAATATTATACGCAAACCAGATTAACGAAACACTAGAATAGATACTTAATAACCATAAATCTTTTCTACTAAGTTTTTGATTCTTTTTAAAAAGTTTCCTTAAGATTGGCTTTACAAATTTGAACGAAATAATTAAATAAATAAACCATTGTATGTAAATACTTTTTATGATATAATGATTCCATTCCGTTCGATGCTCAATATAAGGATATGCAATTCCTACAACTACTATAACTGCTAAAAATGGTAATATATGAGCACTCCATTTCTTAATATTATCGGATAAAATGCATCTAAAATAGAGATATAAAAATGGGCCAATTAAAATGCTGGCCGAGTAGCCAATCTGGATAAAAACACCCGATAATTTAGGGATATAATAAAGAACAACAAATTTAGTAATTCGAATACTCAAGGTTAGCAACAATAAAGCTAAAAAGTAGTTGGAGAAATGTTTTTTTCGAGCTATAAAAGCAAAATAAAAAGTAAGAATTAAACCATTAAAAGCGCCTAAAACACTTAAAAAGAATACAAATTGTTTTGCAAAGTTCATATAGCAGCTATATTGGTTCCCAGAATTTGAATAGTTTTTATCTAGTTGGTTTTTATCAAATGATTCAAAAAAAATCCATGCTTTATTCGGCAGATATGTAAGTTTTGATTCACGTGCATTGTTTATACTTTGTGTTCCTATTTTAATACGGAATTTTTCATGTCAAATGCTAATTCAAGATAGATATTGTTGTTAAATACAAATTCATCGATTATTTTCCAGCCTAATTTTTTCGTGTGAGCGTTTTCAGAGATAGCATTGATCTTGTTTATAAATGTTATGGAGATTGGGTACTTTTTAAAGAATTCAATTCTCATTTCCTCAAAAATTAGATTTAATAGACCATGCCCCCTATAAATTTTATCTATACATACAGGGCCATATTGAAAGCTGTTTTCTTTTGTAATTTTATGTCCTTTAAAAGATAATTTAGCGAAGCGCGATACCATAAAATTAAATATTTCCCATTGCTCAAAATATTTCCAACTACCAGCGAAAACATATGCAATAATTTTGTTTTCCTCATTTTCAGCTACAAATAATCCATTTTGCTTAATTATTTCTTCGATTTGACTGGCTGCAAAAGGAGTGGTCACAAAACCATTTTTTAGCTCATTTTCATTTAAGTTAGCAAATAGATTTTTTTCTTGAAGGGATAATATCCCGTCTATATCATTATTAGTTGCTTTTCTGGTATTAATCACAATGCTTTTCTTTATTTTATTTCTTATAATATCTGAAATCACACAGCTCTTTCCCTTCCATAATGGTTTTTGTTCTTCTTAATTCAATATCAGGATTAAAGCCTTGGTTAAATGGAAAATCGCGGTTACATGATAGGTATTTTCCTAATTCCATGTTACCAATTTTTCTATAAACCTCTGCATATAAGCATTTACTTACATCAAAATGGAACTCAGTGTCTGTCTCTTTTAAAACATCAATTTCCATGGCTCCATCTTCGCACCATACTTCTCTGATTAATTGAGCCAGCTCTTTCATGCTATTTCCACCAAAGCGTTCTGCCAAACATTTGCCTGATTTTATGGCATCCGATTCTATTACTTTAGATATTACCTTTAAGGCTTCTTCTTTGCCCAATTCATCAATAAAAGCTTTAAGAATTTCAATTACAATAGGGGCTTGTATCTCTCTTCTTTCAACATGACTAATGGATTTATTTTCTTTCATAGTATATATTATTAGTTTATCAGCAAAATTATCATGATATACCAATCATTTTCTTGATGATGATCAAGAAAACAGAGAAAATTACAAAGCGCAACAAGGAATCAAACAATTTGCAATTTAGATTATTTACCTTCGTAAATAAATTTAATGATTTACAGAAATGATTCAAGATATATATCCACATCGATTTAGCAATGATTACATTGGTAATAGGAAAATGGATAAGGATGATATAATTCTTTACTACAAATACGATTCATTTTTATTAAAATCTTGTGGCGACAAATTTTCTCTACCTCAAAAAAGAGATTTCCCTGAAATTTCAGATAAAACAAGAAGTACTTTCTTATTTTCCTTAAATGATATTTCTTGTTATCTGGTGTGGGATGATTTAAGCACCGATCAACCAGAGTTTATTTACAAAGAAATCAATTTTTTCAGACATACGAATCAGCAGGAGATAGCATGGGCTAGTATGGTTGGGTATCATCTTATGAACTGGTATGCACAAAATAGATTTTGTGGAAAATGTGGCGCAGAAACTGAAGAAAAGCAAGATGAAAGGGCACTGGTTTGTACAACTTGCAGTTCAATTATTTATCCTAGAATATCGCCAGCCGTTATTGCTGCCATTATTTGTAAGGATAAGATATTATTGGCACGTGGAGCAAACTGGCCCGGAGATTGGTATTCCTGTATTGCGGGTTATGTTGATGTAGGTGAATCGATCGAAGAAGCTTTACAACGAGAAGCGAAAGAGGAGGTAGGTTTGGATATTAAAAATATCCGCTATTATAAAAGTCAACCCTGGCCTTTATCAGGTTCCATGATGATTGGTTTTGTGGCAGAAGCTGATGATAGACAGCGAATTGTTGTGGAAGAAAAAGAAATAGCCGAAGCAAAGTGGTTTCACAGATCGGAGCTTCCAAAATATTCTTCAAAGATTAGTATTGCAGGAGAGATGATTGAAAAATTTCAGAAAGGGGCGCTTTAAGGTAAAATCCGAACCCGCTTTGTACTATAAAGTAAAAGCGGGTCTAATTTTACATTAGTTTAAAAATATTTCCGGTTCTTTTTTCTCTCTAAAAAGTTCATGCACTCTTACGGCAGCATCTTTCATTAATCCCGGTTTCATCGATTTTGCACTTTCAGGACAGTTTTTAATACAAGCACAGCATAATGTACATTTCTCGATATCAATCTTATTGCTATCCAAAGCATCGATGGCGCCAGAAGGGCAGTTTTCGGCACAAATTCCGCAGTGTGTGCATGCATCATTTATTTTAATGAAGTCAACATCCCATAATTTGGTAGCACCTTCATAAGGGTAGTTCCCCGGAATATTGATGCTTGCAAGCTGATTAACAGATTTTTTAGCTTGCAATTTTTTCATAATTTGCTGCCCGAATATTGAAGCATGTTTCAGATCATCGGCATTTGGCCGGCCAATAGATGCTGCTGGTAATTCTTTACTATGAAAAGAATGTTCTCCAATATATGCCGCTCCTGCAATGGGTATGCATCCTCGTTCAGATACGAGGTCATTAAGTTCCAGAAGAGCATTTTCGTAAGCCCTGTTTCCATAAACTACAACACATACCGTTGGGGTGTTATTTGCTTTCAAGTTTTGAAACCATTCATTTAATAATGCTGGTACTCTACCCATATATACAGGTACAGCAATAAGTAATAGGTCTTCATCAGAGGTTTGCAGTGGTTTTTTCCTGTCTGTGGGTTTCGTAATGTCAATTATCTCTGCATAGGTATGATTTATTCCATTTGCAATGCCCTGAATAACTGCTTTAGAAGTTCCTGTGGGTGAGAAACATACTAATTTTAAGGATTGAATCTTCATGCTAAGTCCTCCAAAATAATTATTGGTTTACGAGACTTATGATAAGCCGGTATTTACCAAGTTTTTAATTGATTATGAAAGCTTAAATTAAG
>PKTC01000182.1 GCA_002869305.1 Marinilabiliales bacterium | reverse complement strand
TATCAGAGGCTCATAATGAACTAATTCATGTTGAACGTATAGCTTCACTGGGTAAATTATCGTCATCTGTAGCACACGAAATAAATAATCCTTTATCCGGTATATTAGTTTACACCAAGTTAATTACCAAGCATTTAAGCAACGACAACTTTTACCATGATAAAAAGGAATCTATTTTAAAACATCTTAAGTTTATAGAATCAGAAACGAAACGTTGTGGAGATATTGTAAAAGGGCTACTTGATTTTTCAAGAAAAGATCAGGATGATTTTATAGTAGTACATTTACATCAATTAATACAGGCTACTTGCAATTTGTTGGCACACTCCATAAAAATTGCTGACATTGAGTTAAAAGTTGAATTTAATGCCAAAAATGATGAAGTGTATTCTAATCCTAATCAAATAAAACAAGCATGTGTAGCTTTAATTGTTAATGCAATAGAAGCAATACAAACAAATGGTATTATTACAATTCGAACAACCAATCCGAATAAAGATTCAATAAAGGTTGAAATAATTGATAATGGTAAAGGTATTTCAGCGCAAGATTTACCTCATATCTTTGAACCTTTCTATTCAACAAAAAATGACGTAAATGGTATAGGTTTGGGCTTATCAATTGTACATGGAATAATTGAAAATCATAAAGCCAGTATTTCTGTTAATTCCGAACCTGGCGATGGAACTACGGTAACAATTATATTTCCAGTTAATCAGAAATAAAGAATACTAAAATGAAAGAAAAAGTTTCAATATTAGTTGTAGATGATGAAGAATCGGTCCGTGATTCACTTTATAATTGGTTTATTGATGACGGATATGATGTCGAGTGTGCTGAGAATGCCAAAAAGGCTTTAACAATGCTTGAGTCCAGAGATTTTGATATCATTTTAGCAGATATAAAGATGCCTGGAATGGATGGTTTGGAAATGCAAAGGCGCATTAAAACGCTTAATAAAGATTCTATTATTATCATCATGACAGCTTTTGCATCTGTCGATACTGCAGTGCAAGCTTTAAAAGAAGGTGCTTTTGACTATGTTACCAAACCATTCGACCCGGATGATTTAACTTATCTTATACGAAATGCATCCAATCAGATTGCTTTAAAATTTGAAAATGAAAACCTTAAAAACAAGATATCTACCCTTGAAAATGTAGAAGATATTATAGGTGAAAGTGAAGCTCTAAAAAAACTATTAAAAGAGGTAGAAAGTGTTGCTCAATCTAACTCATCAGTAATAATTACAGGAGAAAGTGGTACAGGAAAGGAATTAATTGCACGGGCTATTCATGCCAACTCACCAAGAAAATTCTTCCCAATGATAAGCGTTCATTGTGGAGCCTTAACTGAAAGTTTACTTGAGAGCGAACTGTTTGGTCATGAAAAGGGTGCTTTTACCGGAGCCACCTTTAATAGAAAAGGTCGTTTTGAAATGGCTGACGGTGGAACCATTTTCCTTGATGAAATTGGTACAATCTCAGCCAAAATGCAAATTGAATTATTGCGGGTGTTGGAAACTAAAACATTTGTCCGTGTGGGTGATAATAAAGAGATTCATTCCGACTTTAGGGTAATTTGTGCAACCAACCGCGACCTTAAAAGCATGGTTGTGAATGGTACATTCCGTGAAGATTTGTATTATCGACTAAATGTTGTTAATATAAAAGTTCCTCCACTACGAGAGAGAGTTGAAGATATTCCATTGCTGGCAATACATTTTGTAAAGAAATATTGCACTTCCATGAGTAGAGATCTTATTTCGATTGATCCTGCTGCCTTAAAACAATTGGAAGAATTTGAATTCCCGGGTAATGTACGTGAACTGGAAAATATGATTGAACGTGCTATTGTTATTGGTAATGGGAAGGAAATAAGATTAAAGGATCTGCCATTAGGTAAAGAGAGGTCGAATACATCAATTGAGAGTCTTGAAGATCTGGAGAAAAAGCACATCCAGATAATTCTGGAAAAATATCAGTGGAATATATCACGTTCGGCCAAAGCATTAAAAGTAGACCGTGCAACTCTGTACAATAAAATAAAAAAACATAAATTGAAACAGGAAAATTAATCCCACTCATTTTAGCAAAAAATCTTACTAAACCAGATTAAATTTTAATTTAAACTTGAAAAATAAAAGTATCATAATATACCTCTGTGATTATTTCGATGAAAAGATAATAAATGAAGTTGTATACAAAATTGAGCGAACAATTCATTGCCCCGTAACTCTAAAAAAATTCGAGATTGATGTGACAAACTTCTATTATCCTGGTAGACGACAATATGATGCGAATAAATTACTAAAAGTATTTTCAGATTTAAAAAATCCCTGTGCATTAAAAAAAATCGGATTATTTAAAGTTGATTTATTTATCCCTATTCTGACGTTTATCTTTGGACAAGCCATATTAAACGGAGATACCGGTGTTATTTCAAAATTTAGATTGCGAAATGAACTTTATGGATTAAAGCGGGATGATAACCTACTAGCTGAAAGGTTGGCTAAAGTTTTTATTCACGAACTTGGACATATGTTCGGCTTAATTCATTGTCAAAATCCCGGTTGTGTAATGAATTCAAGTACATATGTAGAGCACATTGATCAGAAAGATCAAGAGTTTTGCTCTAAATGCAGGGAAAATCTTGGGCATAATAAACTTTCCAACTAAAAAAGATATAGAGATCATTTTTTCCGAGACTAAGGCTAGTTGTCAAATACGACAAGCTAAAAAGAATTACTACGATCATAAATTTTTCTATCTACGAAAAAATTCATAATTTGTGTTTCCGTAACTTTATGGACACACGATAGTAGTAATCAATTAAATTTTACACATATGAAAATAATTAAAACACTGTTTGTATTGAGTTTATTTGTGTTATCAACAAACGTATTTAGTCAGAAATTACCTGATAATTATGAAGCCATCTTTACTGAACTGATCGACAATGTTGAGCTAATTCGCAGTGGTAATTCGCTTAAAAAAGGGAAACATACCCTAACCGTATTTAGCAAAGAAAAAATTGTGCTTCGAACTACTTATAATAAACAGGTTAAAAACCTGACTTTTGTTAAAGAAGCCACAGAAGATAACAAAATGGTGTGGGTTGCAGCAAATCAACTAACAACAGACATGGTCGATAGACATGAAGAAGACCTTACGGAAATGTTTATGGAGATGCTTGAATTATCGAGAAAAAAGGCGAAAATATAAACTGTGATTTGCGTAATATGGTAAATGCATCCTCAACTATGTTGGGGATGTTTTAATTATGAGGTTATTTAACTTAGTTCTTCAACTTTAAATCTGAGCACTGTTTTTAGTTTTTCTGGAGCCACTTTTCTTGCATCTGATAGATATATCTCCCGGTGAACTTTTGATCGTCTTTGTTTATTTATACTTCGAGCGTAATCCTCCATTTGCTTAAAACTTTCCGGCTCATTATCATAGCTTCCCAAATGCATCATTTGAACACATTCACCATCGTAAATTTTTTCAAATTTTACCTGATTTAATAATTCATGTGGTTTCTTCTCTGTTGTTATTTCTAAAATTTTCTGTGCAAAAGTTTCATCTACAAAGGAGGGTTGTCTGATCATCAATTTAAAAACCAGATCATCTTTATTTAAATTGCCATTAAAAGTTTTTTTAGCCTCTTCGTTTATATCCCATATGCCTTCAAGAGGGTATACTGTATAATCAAAATAACCAGCGGGTATTATGCCTTTTTTGGGACTCATTTTTATTGCATATGAAAGAGAATATAAAACCTAAATGTAAGCTGGAAATTTATCATCATTTGGATTTCCTGCTCCTTCAATTGTAAAAAACTTATAATCAGGAATATCTATTAACTCTGGTTTATTTTTAGGCAAGTAAATATTCTTCTCACCTTTTCGCCATTCATGTTTCATGTTTTCTTACTTATGATTATTATGGATCAAAACTATTTATCGGTTGTGACAACCCTATGTCAGCAATAGCATTTTTTTAAGAAAATAAACTAATTATTCATTTTTAAATTACAGAAGTCAAGTCATAACAACTTTTTCCGATATTTCCGATATTTTGATAAGTGATTAAGCAGTATAAACTCATAAGAATCTAACCAATAAATAAACCTTTGTTTATAATCTGCATTCATATAGGATTTTTTTATCATGTTTCTCATTGCAGGTATGTTGACTAGAATTTTATATGGAGCTTGAAGTTTCTTTTTATCTGAAAAGTACTCACTTAACATTTCCTCGAATAGGTTACAGTGTTCATCGAAAGATTCACTACTATTTTTCCAGTAATCCGGATATGCAATAGCATTCATATCAAAATCATACGGCAGAATATATCCAAGATCATTTTCTGATTTCAGGAATTTGATATTGTGCCCAATCCATCCTGAACTATCAGAATATTCATAATGCCAATCATAATTTGCAATAAAAGAATTGATCAATTTTACAGTCATTAAAGCGGATTCTGAGAGATACTGCACTTGTTCTTTGGTTTTAATCAGTTCACATCTTTCTGCAACTATTTCATCAGGTTCCACAATGAAAGCAAATTGTTCCGTTAACACACTATCTTCGTTACTTATATATTTCAGTTTACACAGGCTTACAGAACTTGTAACTGTGCCTAACATCTCTAACATTGAGTTAATGTAATACTCAGCCAGAAGTCTGTTTACGTGCTCCGTTTCTGACCCTTTTAGAACCCATTGTTGCCCTTCCATATCGCCACAATGTGTAGTAATTTCAATCTTTTCTCCTAAACCTTTGAATAGAGTTGAATCGGTAGATGAAGAAAATTTTATATCCAACGGTTTATACTTACAAAAGGTAAATCTGGTATTACCCCGTGCTTTTATTTTAATAGGTAACCTAACTTTTTTACCTTTATAAGTATAAGAGAGTAATCCTTCGATTCTAGATTGTTCTGATTTCTTGGTTTGAAACAACTTCTCAAAATCCGTTTTTATTTCTACGTCTAAAATTGAATTTACTGGCATGTTAAATAAAGTAACCTTGGACTTAGAACAGTCATGGAAACTGTAGTTTTGACTTGGTAAAATTAAACTATCAAGATTTGTTTCTAATCCATCGTCTTGAGCTCTTGAAATAAAAGTACAAACAATAAATACGAATAAAAAAAGGTTCTTACTATGCTTGTTAACCACAAAATAAATCATCGTATAATTACCTTAATTCCACAGTAAATATAACAAAAACAGATGTAAAAAGTTTTTTACTAGCGGCTTCTTGAAGTATTTTTTAATAAATTGAAGATCTTATCTTGTAAAATTAGATTAGATTTTTTATGCATTATGTTTTTTGACTAATCAGCCATTTGAGGCGATCGTATGATACTGCGTAATGTGCAAATACTATTAAGCTCAACAATAAACTAAGTTTTATAAAACCAATGCTGCAGAGAGACCAGCTTGCAAAGGCAAATATACCTAATTCTATTAAGAGGCGAACAACGCCCGGTACAACAACTAGCGCTTTTACCGAGCGACTTGGATCATTGGGTACAGCAAATGTTCCCCATATAATAGCAAGTACCATTGGTATCCCAATGGCAAGTACAAATCGTAACCAACCCTCGCTTTGATTCCAACCCCAGCTTCCGGTAGAAACTAATACTGTTAACTCGAGTATAAACCTAACAGCCAAATTAATTGGATGTGATCCCATTAGATTCTATTATGACATATTAAATAATAATTGCCCACACTTAATTAAATTCTACACAACTTGTGTATTATTAACTTCTTAACAAATTTCTATATACCACCAAAGTTTAGTAATTGTCC
>PKTC01000350.1 GCA_002869305.1 Marinilabiliales bacterium | reverse complement strand
TAAGAAAAGCATTTATACCTTCTAGTAAAGATCATGTTTTACTTGCAGCCGACTATTCACAAATTGAGTTACGAGTAATGGCTCACATGAGCCAGGATAGCAATATGATTGAGGCTTTTAAGAACAATGAAGATATTCATTCTATTACAGCTTCCAAGATTTTCCACGTGGAAAAAATTGCAGATGTTAGCAGCGAACAAATAAGAAAGGCGAAATCGGCCAATTTTGGCATTATTTACGGTATTTCGGCATTCGGGCTATCCCAAAACCTAAATATTCCGAGAACGGAGGCAAAACAGCTCATAGATGAGTATTTTAATGGTTTCCCAAAAGTAAAGGAATACATGGATAAAAGTATTGCAATGGCTCGTGAAAAAGGTTTCGTGGAAACCATGATGGGAAGAAAAAATTATTTACAAGACATCAACTCCAGAAATGCCATTGTTCGGGGCAATGCAGAACGATATGCTATCAATGCTCCTATTCAGGGATCCGCTGCTGATATTATAAAGCTAGCGATGATTGATATTTTTAATGAATTCCGAGAGAAGAAACTTAAAAGTAAAATGATTTTACAAGTACATGATGAATTGGTTTTTGATGTTCTTAAGTCGGAACTTGAAGAGGTAAAAGCTCTGGTTAAAGATAAAATGGAAAATGCTGTAAAGCTTAGCATACACATAACCGTAGATATGGGAACAGGGGAAAATTGGCTTGAAGCACATTGATATCAATAAAGTTTAGTGCCCTTAAAATAAAAAAGCTATCGGTTTAAATCGATAGCTTTAAAATGTTTTATATTAACACAACTTTGCCAATGGCATTGTACATCTAATTAGTGGTCGCTTCGTAAAAATATTCTTCCAGGGAAGAAGATTCTTCTGATGATTCTTTTTTATGTAATACGCTGATTTTCATTCCTAATTGCTGCTTGTTTTCAAAATCCGACGACAAAATAGAAGTGTATTTACTTTGATCTTTAATGATCTCTATTGCTTTATGAAGTTGAATATCATTAATTAAATTTGTTTGTATTTGGCCATCTTCATAATAATAACGTCCAACAATTTCGTCACGTAAAAATTGAACTACTTCTTCTTTAAAACTTATCAAGTCTGTTTCTTTATCGTTCATTAGTTTGCTTCTCAAAGCTTCTAATTCTGCCTGAGCACGATCATAGTACTTTTCTCTCTTCACAATTTTTTCTAATTCCTTTAACTCTCGCTCGCTTTGTGTTTCATACTTAAAGCTATCCTTAAGTGCAAACTGCACAAAATTAGTGTATATTTCATCAGTAATCCTAAATTCTTCCACGCTAGGAATTTCAGGGTTTTCATAAGCAAACTTGGTTGCAAAATCGAAAAACACATTTTGTGTTAACAAGCTAATTGTTAATTGACTAATTTCTCCTGATTCAACTTTAATGTCCGGAATAATTCCTCCACCGTCGAAAACTTTTCGTCCATTTCTTGTTTTAAATTCGGAGATTAGTGAATCTGGAACGTGACCAACACTTCCATCTTCATTTCTATTTGAATAATCTAACATTTGAACACAACGTCCGCTTGGAGTATAATATTTTGCTGTTGTAACTTTTACCTGAGCATTGTAACTGAGAGGGATTGTGGTTTGAACCAAGCCTTTTCCAAATGTTCTTTGTCCTAAAATAACTGCTCTGTCAAGATCCTGAAGCGCTCCGGCCACTATTTCTGAAGCAGAAGCCGAACCTCTGTTTACCAATACCACTATTGGTATTTCAGTGTCATATGGAAAATCCGTTGTTTTTAAGGTTTGATTCCATTTTTGAACCTTTCATCGGGTACTAACAATTTCTTCTCCCTTATTGACAAACAAATTACAAAGTTTAGGCGCTTCAATTAGCAATCCTCCTGGATTTCCTCTTAAATCAAGAACTAAAGAAGTAATTTGGTGTTCTGTTTTTAGTTCTCGCAAAGCTGTTTTAACTTCTTTTGATACGTCGGGAGTAAACTTAGAGACTCTAATATATCCTACACCATCATCTATTTCTCCATAATAAGGAACACTTTTAATTTTAATTTCCTCCCTAACCAACTCTTTTTCAATCCTTTCTTCTGAAAAAGGTCGTTCAATAAGCAGCTTTACTTTAGTTTGTGGTATACCTTTCAATCGGTCGCTTACTTCATTTAACTCAAACTTATCCGTTGGATTACCATCTATCTCCAGGATTCTATCACCAGCTTTAAGCCCTGCCTTATCTGCAGGAAAATCTCTATATGGCTGGGCAACTATTGGAAACTTGCCATTGTTTCTTATTAATGCTCCAATTCCTCCATATTGACCTGTTGTCATAAAAGTAAACTCATCCTTATCCTTTTCCGGAATATATACAGTATACGGATCAAGCTTATCCAACATAGCTTTAATACTATTTTCTACCATATCCTCAGGATTGGTCTCATCAACATAGTAAATATTTACATCCCTAAACAAAGAATAATAAATATCAAGACTTTTAGCTATCTTAAAATCATCGCCTTCCTTAAATCCCCACAGAAGAGCAACACTTATAATTGCAACCATTGCAATTAAACTAGCTTTTCTAAATTTCTTTTTTGCTTTCATATCTTGCTTTTTTCTTTTTAACCCTTCAACTTTACTGCCAATATCACAAAAATAGAGATAAATAAGCTTGATCTTTTGATATTAACTTTTTTTAACTCTTCCTTTTGATTTAATATCACTTACTTGGTTTAATTATTTGTGGTTTTATTGTCCAGGTTTTGAAAAACAATCTTCAACCCTCTTTCAATAATTTCATAATCTAAATCTTGCCCTGCAGTATATATAACAAACAGATAGAGCTTTTGATTATTCTGATTTAGAATTTCGTATAACAAGTGTTTATTTAATCGATATGCTTCTCGTATCTTTCTTTTAATTCGATTTCTATCTACCGCCTTTTTGTAATTTTTTTTAGAAACACTAGTTGCAAATTGAGCGGGATTAATGAAATTCTCCGTATTCGAATATTTAAAAAGTACCTTAAAGGGATACGAATGAATAATATTTCCCGATTCGAATAATTCAGATATTATCTTTCGGCTTTTTAACCTTTCTTCCTTTTTAAAAGTATGCCTGCGCATTTGCATATTCAAATTTAAAGTATTCTGCCAATTTATTGGTATGATCCATAAAAAAACGGGGAAAGCTTAGCCAACCCCGTTTAAATATGTGCTTTTATTATTATTTTTTTGCTTTTCCGTTGGCATTAATAAACTGATCAATTGCCATTGTCATAGATGGAGCTTCCTTTGTTGGAGCTTTCACATTTACCTTTAACCCTGCATCTTTAACGGCCTTAGCGGTTTTGGGACCAAAGGTTGCAATTTGTGTATTATTCTGCTTAAAATCAGGGAAATTTTCTATTAACGATTTAATTCCAGACGGACTATAAAAAACAAGCATATCGTAGTTTACATTGGATAGATCCGATAAATCAGCACTTACTGTTCTATACATGATCGCTTTAGAGTACTTAATTTTTGCTTGTTCTAGTTTCTTAGGAATTTCTTCTTTATGTGTATCAGATAAAGGAACTAAGAACTTTTCCTCCTTGTGCTTTTTAATGGTTTCCATCAAATGCGCAAAGGTGCCATTTCCATAAAAAATCTTACGTTTCCGATATACAATATACTTTTGTAAATAGAATGCAGTTGCCTCAGAAATACAGAAATATTTCATCGTATCAGGAATAGTAACCCTCGATTCTTCAGCGATTCTAAAATAATTATCGACAGCAGTCCTACTTGTAAAAATAACACCTGTGTGAGCAAGAATATCAATTCTTTCTTGTCTAAATTCCTTAACTGGAACCCCTTCAACCTGAATGAATGGTCTGAAATCTATTTTCAGATTATTCTTGTCTGCCAACTCCGAATAGGGGGATTTGTCATTTTTTGGTTCTGGTTGTGATACTAAAATCTTCTTAATTTTCATGTAAATCTTATTTGGATTTTCCTTCAAAACCTATAAACTCCTCATTATGCGAGTGATAATAATATCTTATAAATAATCAAAAAAGGTGCAAATTCGAACGCACAAAGATACAAAATCATATAAAATATGGAAACATTCTTACGAATAATTATTTGAAACGAACGTACTATCTGTAAAACGTACAACACAGCGGACAAAATCAATCCTGTATAAACAATAAATGGCAAATATTGGAAAGATAAAAATTGCAATGTAATTACGATGGGAAAAAGGAAAAGCCCGGTGTTTTTTGTAAAAACATTGACATTATGAAAATATTCGGAGTACACTTTTTGTTTTAAAAAGGTAAAGCCAATAAACCACGAGGTAATTGCTCTAAAAACATATAATGCTATTAATGCGCCCAAGACCATAAAATAGAGTATCTGGTCTTCCAAAATTCCGAAGCTTACTTTCCAGAAATGCTTCATTTGAATTACGAATACCGAAACATTGCTTAAGAAAAGAAGATTCACCATAAATGATGCTCTCTCCATTAAGGAGTTTTTTTCGCGATACAGGGTATTCGCTTCTTTATAGCTAACAGTTGCCTTTATCAGTGAGATCAAATACTTTTTATTAAATAGTCTAATCCAGCCAAGCAATAAGAAAGATGTAATTAACAATATCGTAATCCAATCGAATTGAATTTTACCAGGAATATACTTGGGTTTTATTTCTTTATCTATATTCGTTCGTGTCTGATAGAGATCCTTATTGTTTCCAACAACTTCATCCTCAATAAATACATTTTGCTTAATAATTTTTTCTTCTGGTTTTACGGTCTGAATGTTATATAGGAAGTTTTGCTGAAAGAGATCTTTGCCTAGATTTTCTTTCAATGGAAACCCTGCAATTCCAAATTGCTTATACAATATTTCAGTTGTATCAACTTTTCTTTGTCGCCAGCGAAGAATAGCTTCCTGTCTCTCTGCTTCTTGCTGAATTTGCAATTCGCGCTCTTCACTTATGCGAAGAATAGAATCAATAGCTGAAAAATCAATTAATTGTAAAGAATTTTTGTTTAGAGTATCTTTTTCTGCTCCAATCTCCGGTTCAGAAACTTTACTTGTATCCAACTGATTATCAGAAACAGTTTGTTTTTTTACTGTATCCTGTTGAAAATATAAGTTTTCACTAGCCGAAAAAAAACCAATGGTGTTGGATCTAGTAATCATAAATTGAAATCATTTTCAAATTAGCAGCAAAGATAGTGGATTTAATAAAAACAAAATCTTTATCAATCAAGTTTTTTTTGAAAATTAGTTGCTGAAAATAAAGTATTAAAGACCAAGTCCCATGTGAAGTCCAAATATTAGATTCTAGTGCCGCATAATTCAGTAAAAAACAGATCTTTTATTACTGTATATCTGACGTTTAAATAATATTATATAATGTTCAAATTAAACTATAATCTAGAAAATCATCACGACACAACTAAGCCACCTAACGTGCTGATTTATTGTTTCTTAAAGTATTCAAACAACAAATTTGCTTTTGTATTACCAATTTCGGCAGACACTTCATCCATAGACAGGCTTTGAATTCTTTTTATGGTTTTGAATTTTGTGAGCAGTATCTCAATTGTTTTTGGTCCAATTCCCGGAATATTTTCTAATTCACTTTTTATAAAATTTCCTGATCTTTTATTTCTATGAAATTTTATTCCAAACCGATGCGCTTCATTTCGTATGTGTTGAATCACTTTTAAGGATTCAGAATTTTTATCAAGATATAAAGGAATGGGATCATCAGGATAAAATATTTCTTCCAATCGTTTTGCTATTCCAATGATAGTAAGTCTATCAGTAATATT
>PKTC01000507.1 GCA_002869305.1 Marinilabiliales bacterium | reverse complement strand
GTTTCCCTTACTCATATTATACGGTTGGCTCTTGTTTCGCAGTAAATGCTTCAGTATATGTTAAACAAGGTGGAATGAATCGCAAACAAGCAGGAGAGGATTTTTACTTTTTACATAAAGTATTTCCTTTAGGAAGATGCTATGAAATAAATAGTACCTGTGTATATCCTTCTCCTAGACCTTCAGATCGCGTTCCTTTTGGAACGGGCCCCATGATTCAATCCATTTCGGAATCAACAAATAAGGATTTACGAACTTATAATTTTGAGTCGTTCATTGACTTAAAAATATTTCTTAAGCAAGTTCATAATTTATACCAAATAACAGGAAAAGACCTTAAAGAATTTATTGATAACTTACCCAAATCAATAGCACAATACTTGGTGCAGCATGGGTTTTTTAAGGCAGTGGAAGAAATTAATGCGAATAGCTCCAATTTGGAAACATTTAAAAAAAGATTCTTTTACTGGTATGACGCTTTTAAAGTGTTGAAATATTTAAATTTTGCTCACGAACACCACTATGAAAAGAGTTCATTGCTTATAGGGGCTGAGAATCTTTTAGAAAAAATTTCAGATGATAGTATAGGACAAAAAAATTGCAAGGAATACTTAGAAATTTACAGGAGCTTAGAAAGAGAATTTTAATCTTCTTCAACAATTACGAAAATGTCTTCGTTGTCTTTTTTCATTAAATATTGTTCCCGGGCGAATTTTTCAAGGTTTCTGTTGTTGGTTTTTAGTTGTTCTAAACGTTTAGAGTCCTTATCGATCCTTTCAATATAATATTTTTTGTCGTTCTCTAACTGACGCAGATGGCTTAATTCTTTAACTCTGTCGATAAGGTTGTTACGATCAAAAAATAAAATCCAGATGATAAAAATGAGTAATGTGAGAATAAACTTATTCTTTGCGAAAGGAAGAATTTTTTTCCATATTTTAAGTGCAGTACTCATACTACAATATTACTATAAATTAGATTTCAAGGAAAGTAATAAAAGCATAAAGTATTAACAAATTTTAATTAAAAGTTGAAAGTTAAAAGTTGAAAGTTTAGAAATGTGAATAACCTAAAACTAAAAACTATTAACAAAAAACTGAAATTATCCTCCACTCACTAAATGAAGCACAGTAACATCATCACCATCATAAATATTAACGCTACTATAGGCACCCTTTTTTATAAGTTTGCCATTCACTTTTATAACTAGCATTTTAAAAGTAAAATTTTTTAATTCTAGTAATTCAGAAACACTTACTTGCTCTTTCCCTATTGATTCTGGTCTATTATTTAGTGTAATCTTCATACTTAACTGTTTAATAAGATTTCTAATACAGTATTTGCCTGCATATTAGCTACCATCCCAACTCTCGGAGCTAGTGGTGGATTATTATCCGCAATTTCCGATATTTCGTCGCCGCAAATATATAAATTTTCAGCTTTTCGAAATTTTATCGTATTGCTTTTACCAAATCCAGCCATTCCTAAACCTAAAACAATAGGCATTTTTGGAAGTTCTGATAAAAATGTTTCAATCAACATTTTCTTCATTTCAGCAAGATCGAAAGCTTCAACCACCAAATCACAATCTTTATAAATATCAATAATATTATTTTCATCTAGCTTAATAAAATGGTCAAGTACTTCAATTTCAGGATTTATTCTTTCAATATTTGCTTTTAAAGCATCTACTTTTCTAAGTCCTATTTGATCTTTAAAGAAATACTGGCGATTCAAATTTGATTCATAAACGATATCAAAATCAGAAATAATGATTTTGCCAACACCAACTCTAGCAATAGCAACTGCGCAATTAGAGCCTAAGCCTCCTGCACCAGCAATACCAACTGTATAATTCCTTAATTTATTTTTAATTTCTTCAAAGTTCATATCTTAAGGTTTTAGAAATACTTTTTTCATAAATGGTAAAAACTGTTTTGTTCCTCCATCTTGTTGAATAATTTTTAAAGTATTGATATCATTGGGTTCAAAGATAGCACCAAATAATAGTTTGATATTTTTATACTGTAGCATTTCCCGATCTAAGATGGTTGATGGTCCTAAAGTATATATATCACATCCTTCCTTGGTAGCATTCGTTAGCTCCAAAAATGTGTTGTTAAAAACAGTGGTTGATGAAAGTATTAGTGCATCAGCTTCAGAAACATCTGTTAATTGATTGCTCATATCCGAAAGTTTCTCATCTTTAGCTGTTTTATCAAAAATTACCAGGTCTAGATTTTCATTCTCAAATTTCTCGATTAACGAACGAAAGAAACCGATCATTACAATCTTGTTATATTTTTTAAATTCAATTCTTTCGAAAATGTCAATGCTTGTAGTATATTCATTTTGGTAGTTATAAACTGCATTATAATAAGCATTTAAAACAATTCGATGTTGTATATTATTTATATCCGGGATTCTAAGATCTCTTAAATTTATATTAACATAATTTCCCAAAGTAGCACAAACACCAATATTTCCGTTTTTCAACAAGACAGCTACGTATTTTTCACCACAAATAATTTGATGTACACCTTGCAAATCAATTCCATATTTTTCAAAATAATATTCTAGAGGTTCCTTCATTGATAAATGTCATCAGATATTTAATAATTGTACAAATTTACAATTTATATTTAGTTTATGTTCGAAACAAGTATATGATAAAATGCTCATATTCATATATGTAATAAAGTATTCATTCTAAAGTTCGATATGTATTCTATAACATATTGATTTAAGTCATTTTATACTTTTAATGCATGCCATATTTTTATACTTTTGAAAAGCTAAAAAACGAAATAAATTTTAAGGAAAACAGATATGGATATTCAAAAAATGAAATCAGCTCACAAACTTCTTAAGGAATGGAAATATGAGCTTCGTCCAATAGACAAAGGGTATAACGATCGTACATTATATATTAATGTTGGATCGAATGAAATCAAAGAGAAACCAGTTCCACAGCAGATGAAAGAAAAATTCATAGGAGGAAAAGGTTATGGTTTAAGATTATTATGGGATGCTACAAAGCCTGAAACCAAATGGAATGATCCAGAAAATGAAATTGTTATTGCAGGCGGTCCTATTTGTGGTATTACTCAATATTCAGGTACTGGTAAAGCTTTGGTAGTATCTATATCTCCTCAAACAGATTCTGTAATGGATTCAAACGTGGGTGGTCATTTTGGTCCATTTTCAAAATTTGCAGGATTTGACGCTGTTGAGATTCAAGGTAAAGCTGACAAAGAAGTTATTGTATTTCTTGATGGGGTAAATGGTAAAGTAGAAATAATAGAGGCTCCTGAAGAGCCAATTGATAGCCATGTTTTAGGTGAAGTATTACATGAAATGTATTCAGATGACGAGAAAGACAGAAAAAATGTTTCTGTTGTTTCTGCTGGATCAGCTGCTGATCATACTTTAATTGGTATGCTTAACTTTACTTTCTGGGATAACAAACGTAAACTTGTTCGTTTAAAGCAAGCCGGTCGTGGTGGTATAGGAACTGTTTTCAGAGATAAAAAAATTAAGGCATTGGTGGCTAAAGTACCTGGTGTAAAAGGTAACTTAAACAATGTGGTTGATATGGAAGCTATCATGGAGCGTGGTAAGCGTTTCAATCGTGAGATGAGAGAACTTGATGCATCACAATGTGATATGAAAGGTATTGGAACAGCACACCTTACGAATATCATGAATGATTATGATTTGTTGCCAACAAATAACTTCCAATATGGACATCATAAAGACGCAGATAAGATTCATTCAAAAGTTTGGAAATCATTCTTTACACAAGGTGTACCTGATGGTTGCTGGATAGGATGTAATATGTCATGCGCCAAGGGAGTTGATAATTACTTATTAAGAACCGGCCCTTATGCCGGTGATAAAGTAATTGTTGATGGACCTGAATACGAAACAACATCTTCAAATGGTTCAATCATGGGTATTTTTAATCCTGATTTTACCATTGAATCCAATTTCTATTGTGATACTTATGGTATTTGTACTATTACTTTTGGTACTATCATGGGATTTGTAATGGAATGTTACGAGAATGGAATCCTTAACGAAGAACGTACCGGTGGATTAAAATTAAACTTTGGTAATGCAGATGCTGCAATGGAAGTTTTACACCAAATGGGACGTGGAGAAGGATTTGGCCTGATTGCAGGTCAAGGTGTTCGTAAAATGAAACAAATGTTTGCAGAAAAGGGTTGGGGTGATGCTCAATTTATGCAAGACATCGGAATGGAAAATAAAGGTTTAGAGTATTCTCAATATGTTTCTAAAGAATCACTAGCTCAGCAAGGTGGTTATGCTATGACTAATAAAGGTCCACAGCACGACGAAGCCTGGCTAATTTTTATGGATATGGTAAATAACCAAATTCCTACATTCGAAGATAAAGCTGAAGCATTGCATTATTTCCCAATGTTCCGTACCTGGTTTGGTTTAGTGGGTTTATGTAAACTTCCATGGAACGATGTTGAGCCTGAGAACAATGCAGAAACAGATGAGCCTGCTAAAGTACCTGAGCACGTTGATAACTATGTAACTGTTTTCAAAGCAGTAACTGGTTTAGAATTTGATAAACATGAGATGATTCGTCAATCGGAAAGAGTATATAATTTCCAACGTATTTTCAATATTCGTCGTGGATATGGTGTGCGTAAAGATGATGCTCAACCCTATCGTGCAGCAGGTCCTGTAACAAAAGCTGAATATTTATCAAAAGAAGAACACTATAATAAGCAGTTAAAAGAGATCATTGGTGTTGATCCAACAAGTATGTCTATCGAAGAAAAAATGGCTGCAACAAGAAAATACAGAGAAGGTCAGTATGAAAAACTATTAGATGCGGTATATAAGCGTCGTGGCTGGAATTCGAATGGTGTTCCAAAAATTGAGCACTTAAAAGATTTAGGAATGGATCTTCCTGAATTAATAGAAACAGTTAAAGAACTTCAATAAAATTAATTTACATAAAAATGAAGGGCTTGGTTAATTATTAACCAAGCCTTTTATTTTTTGCTAATCTTTCAACTCATTAAAAATTGCTTCAATATTTACTGGGAATTGACTAGCACTTTGTGTTAATCCAAATTCGGCTATGTCAATTTTTTCTTTAATTTCTTCCAGGGTGTAACCGTCCTTTTTTAGTGATTGAATTTTTCCTGTCAATTTGATGAAATATTCAGATTGAACTTTAAGCAGTTCATTATTGCCAAGTTCACCATGACCAGGTATAATATGATCATAGCCTTCCTCATAAAGTGTTTCTAATGTCTTTATCCATCCTTTTGTATTTGCACCGTGATCTACCCTTACAAATGGGATTGCATTGTTAAATATTAAATCTCCTGTATTCATGGCATTATGTTTTGTAAATTTCACAACAATATTGTCATTCGTGTGTGCAGCACTTAGATATTCAAGAATAATTATATCACCTCCTATTTCGAGCTTATATTTTTCATCAAAGGTAATATTAGGTTCTTTGAACTGCACAGTTTTTAATTCATTACAAAAATCCATTTCATCATCATAACTTTTCTTTAAAGCGATATATTCATCTGAATTTTTATTTGAAATTGAATCCATTTTAGATTTTAATTGTTCCAAATAAGGAGGGTAAAAGTTTTCTATTATTTCCTTATTTCTTTCTTCAGTAAAATGAAGATTTTCTGAAAGGTTTTCATGGGCTATTATTATAACCTCATTTGGAAAACCTTCTACTCCATTTATATGATCTAAATGGGAATGAGTTAGAATAAGAAATTTAATAGGTTTATCAGACACTTTTTTAATTGTCGAAATCAATTTCTTTGCAAG
>PKTC01000105.1 GCA_002869305.1 Marinilabiliales bacterium | reverse complement strand
TTCTAGTAATAGTTCTGTTAAAACATCTATTTTGAATTTGTATTCGGGAATAACACAACGATTTGCCGCTCCAGCCATAGTTGGGAGCATTGCTGTAAATCCAGCATATCTTCCAAATACCTCCAAAACCATAAAGCGTTCATGTGAACCCGCACTTGTTCTCAAATTATGGGTCATGTGAATGGTGCGTGTAATGCAAGTGCTGAAACCAATACAATAATCTGTACCAGGAACATCATTATCCATTGTTTTTGGAATGGCAACAACTTTTACACCTTCCTGGTATAGTCTTACAGCATAGCTTAAAGTATCGTCTCCTCCAATGGGAATTAAGTATTCTATACCTAAAAAATCAAGATTTTTTAGCACTTCTGCGGTGAGATCATTTCTTTGTTTATTGTACTTAGCCTTTAGATGTTCTGGGACATTCCAGTTGGCAACCTTGCTTGGATTTGTGCGAGATGAGTGTAAAAAAGTACCACCAGATCGACCAGCTTTATTTACTCTGTTTTCTGTTAAAACTTCGTAGCATTCGGAATTGTCTGCTTCTTTATCGCGCACCATATCGACCAAACCGAGCCACCCACGGCGTATTCCAATCACTTCATACCCTTCTCGCAGTGCTCTAATGGTTACTGCTCTAATTGCAGGATTTAACCCTGGAACGTCGCCTCCACCTGTTAAAATTGCTATTTTACCCTTACGTTTATCTTTTTTTGCCATCATCGAGATATTTAAGTATTTGGAAAGAATAGGTAAAATACAAAAAAAAGTGATGAAAGTAAAGTATTAGAAGGAACTTCGCAGATAATTAAAAAGAAATATTGATAAATATCCGATAAGGCCTACCAATAAAATTGTAAGTAGAAAGGAAACAAAAAAAGCTTTTTGTCTATCTCTAGTAATTTTTGTTCGAATCTTTTGTTTATAAATCTTTAATTGTTCAGGCGTTAGCTGACTTCTATCTTTAAAAATATGATATCTTGAACTTACATCGGAAAAAGCTTCTTTAATTTTTTGATATCGAGCTTTGTGCATTTCCTTAATTGCTCTGTTGTATTTTATTCTATTGATAGAATCTAAAACATGTCCTGCAGAACTCATGATTTGTTATCTTAAAATTTTTCTAACAAACGCAACTGTGAAATAGGACATCAAGAATAAACCTACAAACCCTTCTAATCCTGATAACCACCTAAATGCTCCTGAAGGATAATAATCGCCATAACCAATGGTTAAAAAGGTAATAGCACTATGATAAAATGAAACAGCTATTTTGCCTAACTTGTCGGGATCACCGAGTGATGAGACTATTTTTGTGTCAATAAAAAATGGAAGGATTAAGTATAAAAGTGAAAAGAAAATATATCCAAACAACATACTTGTTAGTACTCGCAATGGATTCGTTGCATAAAGCCCTACTTTATCGAAAACCAACCACTGAAATGCATAGGAAGGATATCGCCAAATTCTACCAAAAAATTTATCATTCTTTGCATCTATCAGATCTGCTTTTAATTCGTTTCTTTTGAATTCTACATATGCTTTATCTTCATCGGCATATTTACCTGTTGTACTAAAATTTTCTTTTAAGATTCTGAATTGTTCAGCTAAAACTCTGTTATCTGTATTTTTTTGTGAATAAATGAGTTCTTTAACCTTGTTAATGCCCCAGTCAATGTATATGCGACCAATAAGCCGCATGCCAGCAAAATTAATGGTTCCAATATCCAGTGGAAAATCATATGGCTTTATATCAATAATATCTCGGGCTACTGTATCGGAAAGGTCAATAAAATGGCACTTCGATAATCTTAAATCGACATAATAATCCAAATGACATGATTTAAGAGAAAGTTCGTAGATTCTGGATTTGCTAAAGCTTAAATTACCTTTTCCAAAATCTGCATTGTCAAGATACAAGGAAGTGTTATCCAGTTCTACCTGTTCAAAATAAATATTACCGTCTCCCCATATAGATTTTCTGAATGTAATTTTACCGCCCTTATGCTGGGCAGCCTCAAATAGTTTTTCTCCATCTCCGAATACTGCACGATTAAAACTTACTTTGGCATCGGCAAATTCAGTTGTGCGAAAGTCAACCTTTCCATTACCAAACTCCGTTCGCTCAAAAATTAATTCTTTACAATGAAATCGTGCAAAATGAAATCCAACTTTACCTTCTCCAAAACGGGCTACTTTAAAAGATACACGATTCGAATTAAATACTGAATTTACAAAGGTTACATCACCATCGTTGAACTCGGTATTGACAAATAAAACATTGCCGTTACCAAATTGAGCATCCTGAAAGTTTTTATGTCCTTTTCCAAACCACGAATTTTTAAAGTTTACTTCTCCATCACCGAAATTAACACCTGAAAAGTCAACATTTCCATCGTTAAAGTAGGTGTATGCAAAATTTAATCCTCCCTGATTAAATTTTGAAGACTGGAATGAAACTGCCCCATTTAAAAAGTGTGCATTCTCAAAGTTCTCATATTCATCGTCAAATTCGGCATAAGAAAAATCTGTAATTACGCGAGCATCGAAAAAAGTATTATAGGCAGAAAAGTTATGGATTTTAACATAAGTCTTTTTCTCAATATTTCTTGTTTCACGATATTCAACCAACGAAAAATTCTCAATATAACTATGATCAAGAGTTAGGTTTTTTTCATTGTCAATCATCTGATAAACTTCTTCTTTATCAAGATAACCAAGCTCCATATATGCAATCTCCTTTTTATTTTCATCTAAAAAAGAAATAGCGGCAGTATTGTCGAATTTATTACCAGAGTCAGTTGTGAAAGGTTTATCGGTAATCTTAACTTTATAGTTGAAATAATTCTGGATCATTGTCGAGTTTTTCCATTTATATTCAAATATAATAAAAATAAGCTTAGAGCTTTAAAATAGAATTACACATACTTTCTTGACTTATTGAACCAATTTTGCTTAAATTAGTTTATTCATAAAACAAACATGATTTTTTCGAATGTCAGATTTGATTCATATTGCATATGTTAGTTTCTCCAATAAAGAACTTAATGAAAAAGAACTGGAAGAATTACTAATAGATATCAGGAAAAGAAATCAGAAGCAAAAGGTAACAGGATTGCTATTATATAATGATGGATCTTTTATTCAAGTAATTGAAGGGCCAAGTAAAATGCTCATTGAGTTATATGAAAAAATCAAAAAGGATCATAGGCATGAAAACATTGTAAAGCTATTGGAGGAACCTATTAAAAAGCGTGCATTTCCGGATTGGTCCATGGGATTCAGAAGATTAAGCAAAAAGCAAATGTCTGGTGCATTAGGGTTTTCTGATTTCATGTCAACGGAAAATCCTGAGAAATTAATCAAAAATAGCACCAAGGAAATCGTTCATTTATTAAATAATTTTAGGAGATACACATAAAAATATTTCTATGTATTCTGAAGTATCTTTTTGGAAATTATAAATTCTGACATGTCCTTTGCCCATAGATCATATGTAATTTCAGAAGGATGAATTCCATCGCAAAAAAAGTCATTCTTATTTTTTATTTGATGGTGTTTATTCATCCAGTTTTTTAACTGAATTTTACTATCATTTAACCAGGTGTTTGGCATATTAGAAACCAGGTTCTTTAATTCTTGTCCTAAAATTTCAGAAAGATTACCAAGTATCAATTTCATAAGAGATGAAAAAGCAGGAAATTCTTTTATTGGAGGGATATTTAAAAATATAATTGGAACGTTATCATATCTCAATCTCAAGCGAGTAATTAATTTTTTCACATGTTTTCTCCATTTTATGGTATTTCTCAACGTAAATGTATCATTGCCTCCAACTCCAATAATAATTGCATCCAAGTGCTTTTCTTTTATTTGTGGTACAATTTCCTGACTTAGTTGGTGAACCGTATATCCTCTTTGGGCATAAACTTTCCAATTAATGTTGATATTTAGCTTTTGTGACAGTTCTTCAGCTAAAATACCAGCAAATCCATTCTTGTGCTCCAAAATTCCAACACCTGACATGGTACTTTCACCAAAAATTATCATTTGTTTTTCTATTGCAAGCTGTTGGTTGCAAATCCCTGATAAACCTTCAGCCTCTGGAAGTTCAGCAATTCTTTTTTTAATTATTAATCCTTGTACAAAGAGAATAGGAGAAAGGGGAATAATTAAAACTAATAAGAGTATATATCTAAACCATGTGTTCATTCATTCGAATTAAAAATATTATCTTAAACTTATAATTTATATCTTATCTCAACAGCACCTGTTGAGTATTGTTTTGACTCTAAAAGCTTTAAGTTTTGTTCTTTTGGAAAGCTATCGAAGATATCTTTTCCTTCAGGAATAACAATTGGCATAATAAAAAGTTGAATCTCATCAACTAAGTTTGCATTAAATAACAAGGTATTAATTTGTCCTCCTCCAATAAGCCAGATATCTTTTCCTTTTTCTTTTTTTAGGTTTTTTACAAACTCAATATGATCTTCACTGATAAAATCAACAAAATTTGTATTCGTCAAATTCTTTTTTCTTGTAAAAACATAGTTCTTCTTATCTGAGTATGGAAATGGAATACCCCAATCTAGAATCTGTTTATATGTATTAAAACCCTGAATTGTTGTGTCTATTGATTCATAAAATTTAGAATAGCCATGATCAGTTTTTTCTGGGTTTGGAATAGCTTCCAACCAATCGACAGAACCATTTCTTCTGGCTATTTTACCATTTAGGCTAGAAGCCATATATAATTTTAGTTTTCGCATTAAAATTATTTAATAATTTACTGGCTTATATTATTAGACATCAATTCCTCGCTATATGTTTAAAAGTACTTATTTATATCCAATGGCAAAATAATACGCTCCTAAAAAGAATTCGTTTTTGTATACTTTTTTCAAATTTTTTTTCATTAGTTCAAATATCTGCAAGCTATTTTTATGTCCTTCGTATGATCCTCCAAATTTTTTTGCCATAAAAATGGTAAGAGGATTAAACTTAGCATACCGATTAGAGGCTAACTGCATATCTCCAATAATGATTTCTCCACTTTCTTTCACGGCAGATATTAAATTACAATAGGCTATCTGATATTCAGGAATAATAGAGAGTCCTAATGTGCAAACAGCTGCGTCATACAAATCATTTTCATGTACTTTATATTTTGTAACATCAGCTTCTACCAATTCAATATTTTTCCAATTGTTTTTTCCAATTCTTTTATGAGCTTTTTTTAACATTTTATGAGAAAAGTCAACACCTACAATTTTGCCTTCTTTTCCAATCTTATCCATGATAAAAGGGAAATCTAATCCTGTTCCACAACAAAATACAAGTACTTTATCACCTTTTTTAAGTGAAGTATTTACAAATGCTTGTTTTTTATATTTCATAAACATATGTGAAATAGGTAAATCGTAGTGCTTTACAATATTACCATTGTATATCTCCTTAATTTTAGTTGCTTCTAATTTCATGATCTTATGTTTTAGTGTACGTGACAAATAAATAAGATAGAAGAATCTAAAACTTGTACTTAAAGGCTATTTTTACTTTTTGAAGGTTTTATTCCAAAGGAATGTTTGAATGTTTTAGTAAAATGAGGTTGGTCAGAAAATCCACCAATAAAGGAAGATTCAGTTAAATTTTTATTTTCAAACATGGCTTGTAAAGATTTTACCAGTTTTCTATGTCGAAGAAATTTTTTGATGGTTGTTCCTGTTTCCTGTTTGAAAAGATGTCTTAATCTGCTAGCTGATAAATGAATTTCTTTTTTTAGATTATGAAGATTAATATCATCAGCATGGCTTTCCTTTATTATCTGAATACATTTTAAAATACG
>PKTC01000359.1 GCA_002869305.1 Marinilabiliales bacterium | reverse complement strand
GAATCAATTGAGATTCTTAAAGATGCATCTGCAACTGCCCCTTTTGTACCTTGTTTTGTTGTAACTAATATAACTCCATTAGCTCCTCTCGCACCATAAATGGCAGTTGCAGATGCATCTTTAAGAATCTCAATTGATTCAATGTCGCTGGGATTTAAACTGGTTAAAGGGTTTAACTGAGGCCCTTTTACTGCCCCTGTTGAACCTTTTGAAGGATCTGTAATTATAGGAATACCATCAATAATATAAAGTGGCTCATTTGTTCCATTAATTGAACTTGTACCCCTTATACGAATCGTTGTAGCTGCTCCTGGTTGTCCTGATGTTTGTGTAACTACGACTCCTGCAGCTTTTCCCTGTATGCCCTGATCAATTGATGAGATCGAAGTTGTCATAATATCTTCTCCCTTTACAGAAGAAATAGATCCTGTTAAATCGCTCTTCTTTTGAGTACCATAACCAACAACAATAACTTCGTCCATCTGCAAAGCAGATTCATTAAGAGAAATTTCATAGTTAGTCTCCTGACCAATTAAGATTTCCTTTTGATCATAACCTATAAAACTAATGAGCAAGGTTGAATTTAGAGGAACATCCAATTTAAATTTTCCATCGACATTTGTAACTGTTCCTATTGTAGTATTACTTACACGAACATTTGCTCCTGGTAGTGGTAGACCATCTGTTTCAGATACTACAGTACCCTGAACTGTTTTAATGTTTATGTCTTGAGCAGAGATATGCCCAGTAATAAACAAATATATTAAAGCTAAAAAAAAAATCCTTTTCATAGGATATATAGTTTTATTAAAATAGAAACCCTGGTTTTAAGCAGGGTTTCTAAAAAATATTGCGTTATTTTTCCCAAGTTACATCATTACAAGTTCCTGCTGGTCCAGCATCATCTGCATCACCAACCTGATATGGATCAAAATCAGCACTTCTTGTTGTTGCGTAGAATATCTTTTCATAATCTTCAACGGCTTCATAAGGAACTGCTTCAGATCCAGTATTAAATGCATCTAAACCATAATATACAACATCACCTTTTAGCTCTTCATAATCAATAGATGTTAACATAATTGTATCACGCACATCTTCTAAGAAGGCACCAGTTCTTGATAAAATCAACATTGAATCTGCCTCATTAAAATTCCAATAGCAATAGTTATACCATAGATCACTAAAAGCATCAACTTTAGCACCAATACTCTTATCATAAGTACCGTTTGCATAGAATCTGTAAATATCGTCGGTATAAACATCTGAAATATCATTCTCAACAGTTAGCTCGCGAATTTCTTCAGATAACAACCAGTCATATTTTAATAATAACTGTGTAACTGTAAGTTCCACATCAACAACCACATCTTTCGAAACTTCTTGTCCATCATTATCAATTGCAGTAAATTGAATTGATAAAATCGGATCTACATCATCTTCTGTAACAGTATAAGTATAAGTAAAAGTTAAAGTAGTAAACTCCTGAGGTGTTCCAAAAGCAACTCCATCATGCAATGTGGTAGCTACAACTTTTTCCAATCCTGCTTCAGCAACAACTATAACATCTACAGAGATTTCTTCACCAGCTTTAGCGTCAATAAGTTCTTCACTTAATGCAATTGTTGGTGGGTTAGAATCGTCATCCTCGTCACATGATGTAACGATAAATAATGCAGCTAATAAAAACACTGCCAAACTAGCAATAATACTTTTCTTCATAATTGATATTTTAGATTAATGATTAATGTTTGTTCATATGTATGCACAAACTTAAGAATAATATTTATATTGTCAAATTTATTTAACACATTTTTAAACTTAAGTAATAGATTTATTCATTCATTCTATCTAAAGGAACTCGTATAAACCTTGGACGGTAAATGCCAGCATCACGATAATGATCCGATAATGTAAATGAATTTGTATTATAAGATACAAGGATACCTCTTTCATCAACAAACTGAGGGTGAGCAACGGCATTATAAGTAAATATATCCTTATTTAAACTATCTAATGGGGTGGTATATAGAAGTGTTCTAATCGACCAACCTGAATATGGTACTTTTGAATTATACACATAAATCTCAGGACTTAGACCACCATCTTGAGTTACATAATAATATTTATTCTTCATTTTAAGTATTGAAAATTGTTCGGAGCCATGTATATCAGCCATTGGCTTTGAATCTTCAGGGTTTTTAGACCAGCTTGAGCCATTAAAAAATTCCCAGTTATCACTTACATCCTTGATATCTACTCTTGCGACGTGTGGTTTACCCTCACACAATCCGTAGATATATAAAAATTCATCATCCTCTAAAACTGCATGTCCATAGTGTACACCATTTTTTAAACCATAGTCAAATAATTCTACATCTTTTCTCTTGAGATCTGGAAGGGAAAATGAAAATAATGCAGTACCATTCCATTTAAAACCCCACATACTTGTATCAACCTGGTTGAATTCAGATGCGAATATCTTTAATTCATTGTTACTAACAAAACCATCACCGGGCCAATACCATTCTTGGTACTCCGTTATCTTAAAATTAGATTCCAATACTTGCGGAGGTATCATTAAAGATCTGTTTACCTTTCCTGTATCATTGTATACAAACTCAAAACTTTTACCATCCTGGATTATTAATGAATTTCTTATATATATAGGATCTGTTTTTGTTCTGGTATTATCTTCATTCACAGCCCCAATAAATGTATCTCCAAATATCCAAACTGTTCTTCCATCCGGAAGTAATACGGAATATGTACCATCACCTCCCGTAAAGCCATTTCCCTTTAGATGAAAATAACTATTAAATTCATGATCAATCACAACACTGCTTTTGGATTTCTTTTCATTCACGCAAGAAACCAGGGCCAAACCAACAACAGCACAAATGATAATAATATTTTTCGTCATAAGTTTATTAACTTTTTGTAATTATTCTCTTTCGCTCTCCACAGTATAAACAATACTGTCTGATCTGTAATAACCAAGATTAAATTCGATTGGTCTTCTACCGGGATCGAAAACAAATCTTTTTCTTCTTAGTATAGGTTCTCCGGTTTTCATATTAAGCTTCTTTGCTAATATTCTGTCTGCAGCAACTGCAGTTATTTCTTCTTTTGAAAGTTTTGCAATGACTGCATAATCATTCTGAAGTATTTCATATAGTGGCCGACTAAAATCTTCAGTGCCTGTTAATCCTGTTCTGGGATGAAAATAAGAAACAAAGTAAACAAATGTACCGTCTTTGCTTCCTCTAAGTCTTTCCATCCTTAGCACTTTAGAATTTTCAGAAACTCCAAAAAACTCAGCCACTCGTTTAGAAGGATTTACCCATGTTAAGTTAATGTCATAATTAACCACTTGAATGCCCTTAGAACCCATCTCTTGTGTAAAACTCATCCAGTTTTTAGCTTTACTGTCTACCGGTCTGGTTACAATAGTTCCAACGCCTTTCTTTCTAAATAAAAGCCCCTCATAAACTAATTTATTTGTTGCCTGTCTTAAGGTATTTCTTGAAATCCCTAATTCGTTGGCCATTTCAACTTCATTAGGTAACATTTTACCATTTTGATATTCAGGCATTGCAATAAGTTTCCTCAATAATTCTTCAACCTGCAAATAAAGAGGTATAGAACTATTATGATCTATCACTAATTTCATGTATCACTTATTTAAATATAATCATCTTTGATGTCCAAATGTATGAACATATTTTAAATTAAACAAAAAAACATTGTAATTGGTTTTATTTAATCACATTAAAAAAATACAGAAATTACTTAATAATTGGATGTGCAGTTATAAAAGTTTTAAAACGATATTCGTTACAGGGAGCTATTTTCCGAACAGAAAGTAATTATTTTTGCTTTATCGGCTGTTTTACGGTGATTTATGCAATTCTAAAAAACCCAAAACGTGTAAAATAGTTGCAACATATCTAGAATTCTAATTTCTTTCTACTTTAAATACGTAATAAATTATTCCGATAATTTCTTTAGCAATTTCCCCAGCTCGTTCAAGTCAGAGACTAAGCTTAGCGGGGTTCAGAAACTGTTTTCCTGGTATTTAAATCATAATAACCGATTTCTATATCATATTCCCCCAAAAAAGAATCATCTTTTATTACCATTGTTTCTATTATACCATCATGCATAAATCTTGAAAAGTAACAATTAGGCAAAGTTATTTTAATGCCTGTTTCAGTGTAAATTATATCAGTGAGTTTAGGATGCAATTGTTCAGCAGTTTCACAATCGTATTGCACTTCATTAGTATAAGGTATTGCCAAATACCCACTATTATATGTTAATCCTTTGTTTTCTTTTGAAAAAGGAATGATTATGGAATTGTTTTTATCAATATATCCGGTTTCCCTTTCTAAATCAGTAGCAATATAACCGTTTCCTGCCACTTCAAGCTTTGCATAGTTCACAGGAATAAGTTGTTTTCCACTAGTATCAAACAAACCCCATCGTTCATCATATTCCACAGGGGACTCCACATCGAAGGTGTCACAAACCAAAATTGCATCTTCATTAAAAACTATACGAAGATGAGTGGGTTGTATAATCCATTTTTTTTCTGAAAGTGAATAAACTCCGGATCGAGGATCTTGTATTGAATTATGAAAATAAATATCACCATCATCACTGTCTAAATAATACTCATATATATCATTAATAATTAATAAATTATTAGCTGTTTTTTCAATGCTTGACTCAAAAGAATGAAAATATTGTGTATAATTCTTTGATATTTCCCAATTGCCGGTATCCCAATTCTGCTCATAAATTTCCTTTTTATCAATATTTAATATTTCTTCTGTTTCATTTATAAAACCATATCCAATAAAGGTATCAGCTGTTATTTTAAAAAACTTCTCCTCATAAGGATCATAAATCATTATTTTATTATCCTTTAAACAATAGAATTTGAAAAAAGCGCTTATAGAATATATAAAAGTATACTCGGCATTTAATAAAACTTTGTTAACTGTGTCGGTATAATAGTAAAGACCTGCATTTCCTTTTTTATAGAAAAAATATACATTTTCGAAGTTTGATACAGCAAGGCTATCCACCTTTTTAATAGGTATTGACTTTTTAGCCTTTTCAATATTTTGATTGTTTTTCTTTGCATAGATATGAAGACTAACTTTTTCATTTTGTGCAGATTCAATTGATTCTTGTCCATCTGAGTTTAGACTTAGTCCAATTATTAGCATTAACACGATAAATATTCTCATACCCTGTATTTTAGTTACCATAAATATACAAAAAATAAAGAATG
The DNA here is from genome assembly GCA_002869305.1 of Marinilabiliales bacterium. Taxonomy (GTDB): domain Bacteria; phylum Bacteroidota; class Bacteroidia; order Bacteroidales; family UBA12077; genus UBA12077. The sequence continues at coordinate 566 of PKTC01000359.1, read as the reverse complement.
AGGATTATTGCTATGTATCGAATTCTATTGTACATTTGATTATAACTTTAAAATACAGCTATATCTTCCAATAAATGCAAAAAATAAAAACCATATCATTCTTAATAGTTTTCATTTCTTTTCATGCATTTGGACAAGAGATATCTGTAAAAGTCAAAGATTTCAATGATGATGGTGTTCTTGATACATTGAAATCATTTTATGAAGGAGGAAGTGGTTTTGGAGGTAAGTTTTGTGAGCTTATAAATGGAAAAACTAAAGAAATATATGAATTGAATACTTGGGGTTCTTATTCCCAAATAAAAAAATGCGTTATAATTCCACCTGCATTAAATAAAGTTGAAAATTTAAAATTCTTGGAAGCAATGAACAAGGAAATTCTTCCTGCTAAAAAGAACAAGCCAGATGCTTCTTTGCAGTGGATATTAAACAGTACTTTTTCCAATAAAGTATTCTTAAAACACGATTATTTTGATCTAATAATTTTTCATCATTCTGAATGGAATAATGAAAAATTACAATTACCAAGTACATATTATATATGTTTAAAAGGCGACTCTCTAAAT
>PKTC01000196.1 GCA_002869305.1 Marinilabiliales bacterium | reverse complement strand
TCTATCCTTACCTAAATAAATTCCATTTTCATCGGTTAAGGTAAGTTCACCTTGATTAAATAAGGTATAATTTAATCCAATTGCATTTTTTTTACTGAATGCAAAATATCCGTTAATTCCTATAAAATTTAGGTCGTTCTCATTATTCCCTAAATAAGGCATATATGAAACACTCGCTTCACTTTCCTTCTTGTTCTTTGATAATAAAGCGGGATTTCTATACAATCCTGTATTAGAATAAAAAGGTGATGAAATTACATCAACTTCACCAAATCCACCAATTCTGGCATCGGGGTGTATTTCCATGAAGGTTAAAGTAACATCATGGTATATATTTAAACCATACTGCGCATATGATTCTATACCAATAAAAGTTAAAAATATTATACAAAGAAACTTCAAGTATTTTTAATTAACTTAGAAACAAATCTACCAATAAAATAAACCAATAAAAACCCAATATAACGAAACCGAAAAAGCTCTTTGTTGGTATCAAACTCATTAACCAATACCAATATAATTGCCAGAACAAAAAGAAATATTACATCATAAATTGCTGCTTTTTTCATATCATTTCATTTAAAAAATAAAACTTCCGAACAGTGTTCGGAAGTTTTATTAATTTCAATCATATTTTTTAATAATCGAGTGTTAGGATTCTTCCTTTGGTAAAATTAAAAAACTTTTCTGCTTCAGCAACTATTATTCCATCTTTTAAATCTTCAGGTTTGATTTCAGCCTTTGCCATACACATAGGACATGCCATTATTTGCACATTATGATGGATTAGAGTATCCAATGCACTATGCATTGTCATAAAATTATTCATTTGAATATCCTCAGAAGTTTCTGTTAAAAGCTTTACTCCTTCAATATCAAAAAATAAAGTAACATCCTTTGTTTCAGACATTTTAACTGCTAAACTTAAGGCCATCGATGCTTTATGTGGATGATCATATCCACTGCTTACATGAAGAAAAATTCCATCTTTATGTTTCTCTGGTTTTACAAGAGCCGACATATCAGGGTTTTCGGTAGTCTGGCATGCCATTAATGTAATTGCAAAAAAAACGATAATACAATTTATTGCTTTCATGATGTACTTGCTTTAGGGTTAATAATTTACTTAACCAAATTTACAAAAAAAACATCCAAAGTAAAATTACTAAGGATGTTAATTAGAATAAAAAACAATGTCATTTATGCTTTCTGTTTTTTCATAGATACCAGTTGATTTTCGGCCATGTATCTGGCAAAACAATCATAACCATCTTTTTTTATCATCTGAATTCCAGCTTTTCTATCCGACTTAAATACAAGTTCAAACAATTTCGCGATAAAGTTATCGAACTTTTTACAGTCTTTTACATTCGAAAATTCATTGCACTCTGAGCAACTATTAATTCTTTTTTCAATGCAACAAGCGCGTATTTTGCACCAGTTAGCTCTCTCATTTTTTGCACAACCTGGACATTTTCCTTTTTGATATTTTCCACAAGATCCACAATACAAACCACAAAAGCTCACCAAGTCCTTTTTTACCTGCAACTCTCTCATAGTATACCAATTTGGATTTCGGTTAAATTATTTTCTACATTTTCAAAGTCAACCTGATGATATATTTCTCGGCATTCACCAGTCATTTGTAATCCGTTCTGCATTACTTCACCAATAACTTTTTGATAAGATTCGCTAAGTTTATGCCATGCACCATTATGAATTAAGGTAGCACAATTGAATTCTTCAAGAGCTGTTATATCAACATCCATGGCTTCTGCTGCAACAGGATAACCAACTAACAAATCTAATTCTGTCGTGGGATTACCATCGGCGCCATTGTAAACCCAGATCTGAGGTCCATTACTTTCAAAACCCTTTTGGTTCATTTCAGATGCTATAGATTCCGGAAGAACTTTTACATGTTCTTCAATTTTACCTAGTGAGGTTTTAATTTCCCTTCCAAATACCTTGGTTTGTTTAATTTTTTTTATTTCCATCTTTCCTTGTTTTAAGTTAATAAAATAAAGATGAAACCAGCAAGTGACAACAGTATGTCAACTAGGTTTATAAATGTTATGAAGTTTTTTTACAATGAATGCAACATGAGACTTAAGTGACTCTGGTTCAATAATTTCAACAGCATCCAGCAAGGTGATAATCCATTTCCCAATGTAATCTTCAGAGTTGCTCAAGAAACTCATTTCTATTTTATCTCCTAAATCTATCTCTTCGATAAAACCGAAATAATACTTTGCTTGATTAATTTCTGGTAAAATCATTTTGTTAAATAATAACTTAACCAGAAATACTTCATTGCTAGAAGTAAAATTATCAAAATATTCACGAATAGAAGGTTTATTATCGTCGATAAAATACACATTCGTAAGCTGAATATTTTTAATTCTGTCTATTCTGAAATCGCGATAATCTTTTCTTAACTTACAATATGCGATTAAATGCCAGTTGAAACTGTAGTGACAAATACCCACAGGCTCAACTTCTCTGCATGTATCTTCATTCTTGGAAAACGAATTATAGGTGAGTTTTAAAACTTGTTTCTTATCAATTCCTTTCAAAATAGTGTCTATTATTCTTTCTGGAATATTTTTATTTTGTATGGGAGAAGAACTAAAAACTTCAATATGTCTGTCAATATTTTCGACAAATTCCTTTTCAGTTACATTTAAAATTGATCTAATTTTATAAATAGCTGAGTTCAAATTATCCTGCAATGTTTTATCAGTTAGTTTTTGAGTAAGTTTACTTGCTATTAATAAAGCACTCGCTTCCTCTTTCGAGAATCCTACTGGTGGTAAGTGATAGCTATCAACAATAAAATACCCTACTCCTGCTTCTGAACCAATTGGGATGCCAGCCTCTTCTAAAGCTCTAATATCGCGATAAACAGTTCGTTTGCTAATATCAAATCGTTCTGCTATTTCGCTTGCAGTAACAATATTCTTTGACTGCAAGTGAATAAGTATTGCTGTTAATCGATCAATCCTATTCATAGTGGAAAGATAAATAATTCCAAGTAGGAGAACTAAATCTTTTTATATAATTTCACTTTGTTTCACCCATCCCTTAGTCCCATTTGTAAGTTCAATATAAAAAAACTCATTAAATATTGATAAAATATTTAAATCTGCTTGTTTGCTAAATTCTTTAAAAGATATGGCATCTTCAGAAGGTGAATTATAAATTCTGGCTCCAGTCTTAATTTTTCCTGCGGTTAAGGGCTTATCCTGAATTTCAAAATTTTCTTTAGAAATGAATCCCTTAACGCCATTAGGCAACCTAACTTTTATATTGTACGTATTCAGGGCAGATATCTTCAAACTAGTATTAATTGGTAATAAAATCTTATCAGAGTGAGTAACTAGTAATGTTTTCTTATTATTTGTTCGGGCCATATTGCCTAATAAAATTAATTCTTCATTAACCTTATGAGACTTCTCACATTCGGTAGCTATAAAATAATATGGATCAATAGCTCCATACCCATTTTTATATATACCAAAGTGTAAGTGAGGTGGAGTATACTTTGCATTACCCGAATTACCTATTGTTCCAATTATATCGCCAGCCCTTAATTTATCTCCTGTAACTGCAATAATTTTTTCTAAATGAGCATAGTAGCAATGTACACTAACTGAAGGATAGAATACCCAAATAAATCGCCCTCCTAGTCCTTTATTATCAGTGCGTCCTACATATCCATCAGCTGATGCAATAATTTCAGTATTCCGTGCTGCAAAAATATCAACACCATGATGCTTTCTCTTGCCACCATCTCTAGGATCCCCAAAGAAACTTTGAATAGAACTTCTCTCCTTTCCAATCACTGGAAATAATAATGATGATTCAACCTCTATGCTCACTCGACATTTAATATTACATAACAATTCTGGTTGAATTCTTAATATATATCCAGCATCATTGCGCACAACAAATTCAATATAAAGTGAGTCCTTACTAGAACTTGCTACACAATGCCAGCTTGTATTTAAAGTATCTTTTATTCGAAATACATCCATAAAAACCTGAACACTATCAGTTGAAAATATTTCAGCCTTAACCTTTAGTTTTTGCCCTCTTTTAAGGTCGAATCTATAACCAGCTGCTTCTGGTTCAGAATGATCGATGTAAAAAATTTCTGAGTATGGAATCGAAACAATTAAAGCCTCAGTTAAAGCCTCTGTAGATGACTTTAGATATTTTTTAAACAGAATGGTATTTTGAAGATTGGCTTTCTTTAACGAATAAATATATTCATCAAAAGCATTAGTAGGTATATATTCCTTTTCAACTTTTTCCTTTGTACATGATGACAAAAGTATTAGTCCAAGAAATAAAGCCCAGTTTAATTTGATGTTAGTTCTACGATGCATTTACGCGTAAAAATGGTGCATCAAACATCACTCAAATCATATACCATCAATCACATTCATCTAATTATCTGCTGTTTAGAAAATTATGAAAATAAATAAAATGAACATATTCAGACGTTCTTAGACCGTTTTCGAACAGTTTTACACCTTAAGTTATTCTTTTTTTAACTTTATGTTAATAATTTTTCAGAAATGAAAAGTCTTCTAATCGTCATTTTTTTGGTACTCATGCTTAATATTCCATTTGGTTATTGGAGAATAAATGTTAAACGTTTTTCCTTGCAATGGTTTTTAGCCATACATATTCCTGTTCCATTTATTATTGCATTAAGAATATTTACTGACATAGGATTTGAGTGGCAAAGCTATGTTTTTCTCGTAGCCTCATTTTTTGTTGGTCAAAAAATCGGTGGATTAATTCACAAGTATTTAGATAAAATGGGAGATGTTGGTTCTTGCCTCGTTATGGATTTGAAACGAATCATTTCCCATCATTGATCTTATTACGAAGCACAATTCACGCAATGCCTGCTTTGAGGCATTAATAAAATTCTTCCTAAGGGAATTGCCTTTTTGCATTTAAGGCAAATGCCAAAATCGTCTTCATCAATTTGAGTCAATACATATTTAAGTTTACTAAGTTTCTCTTCAGCTTTTCTTAATGCAGCTTCTGCAACACTCTTATTATTGATGGCATCCATTCTTGAAATCCTTCCAATTGCATTTTCTGGAGCAATAGGTTTAGTAATTTCTCTATATTCAATGACTGATTTCTTAGTTTTTTCAATCTCAGATATAATTTTTTCTTTTATTTCTTTCAAATTTTTCTCGTCCATCATAAATCTATTAAAAAATATTGATGATTCGAATGTACTATTTTTTTTAAACTTTGTATTTTCACATCAATCTATAGTGATTAGAAATAAACATAATTAAATAAAACAAATTCATAAGCAAAAATTTAAAATTACTTTTTTAACAATGGCCACCATTTTGGTTCTATACATATCTGCAAAAGCCGAAAACGAAAAATGGATTATTGAAGATATTGGTAATTATCCCGACATATAGAAGTTATTGATAGACCTGAAATGATAGCTAAAGGTATTAATACTTGCATTGAAAAAGCTGTTGAAGTATTACATAAGAAACTGGGAGAAAATCTGTTTAAAAAACCCAACACCTGCTGAACCAGATAGATCAAAATGGATTGAAGTAGATGTCAAGTAAAAGGTTTTACTTGTAATAAGATACGAAATGAAGCAATTTTATCATGTATAAATAAAAATTGCTTCATTTATTTAAAAATTTCTGTTATTTGGCTTCAGACTTTCCCTCAGCTAAATTATTATAAAATCGTTGCGTAGGATAAGCGAAATCAATATCACTACATTTTGCAAATTCTATAAGAATTTTTTCCCAGATTGTTTGCTCTGAACTTCTCTTTTTTCGGGGTTCGCAAACATATCGTATAGTTAATAAT
>PKTC01000518.1 GCA_002869305.1 Marinilabiliales bacterium | reverse complement strand
TTTATATATAGTTTTTATAAAATATTTTCGTGGGCAATGCCACGTGCAGGAAAAAAATTGTTATTGATATTAGTTCATTGGTGGGCTAAAAATATACTTAGAATAGGAGGAGTTAAAGTCAATCTGATAAATCCAGAAAATATCCCCAAACATAATAATGTGTGTTATGTTAGCAATCATCAAAGTAATTATGATATTGGGATCATAATTGCATCCTTGCCAATGATAGTTGGTTTTATTGCAAAAGTAGAGCTGAAAAAGTTTCTGCCTTTAAGGGTTTGGATGGATGAAATAAGTTGTCTTTTTATAAATAGAAATAAGCCAAAATTATCAATTAAAAGCGTTAGAGAAAGAATTTATAAAATCCACAAAGGGAATGCACTTCTAATATTTCCTGAAGGAACAAGAAGTAAGAGTAATCAAATTCAAGAATTTCGAACAGGAAGTCTTAAATTAGTGTTTGAAAATAATATCGAAATTGTACCTGTTACAATAAGGGATTCTTATTTAAGGTATGAAAAGTATAATAGAATTACTCCAGGAAAAACAGATATAATAATTCATAAAACAATAAAACCTTCAGAAAATACTGATAAGGACTTGATCTTGGATCAAATTAAAAATACGATTCAAAACGGACTTATTGCTTAAAAGAATGCACGCAATTGTAAACTTCCGGTATGGATCGTTTTGGTTTTCTCGGATACGCGACCATTATACAAAATATTCATTTCAAGATACCCGGTTAATTTCCTCTGGAAAGTCAAGTTCCAGGTAGCATTATTTCCTGGCTTCAGACCTTCAAGCATTTCATAGGCAATGGATGTATTGACATCAGAATTATACGATATGTTTAAATAATTACCTTTAGCCAGCAAATTCCCCTTTTTAGATACAGAATAGTTTATTTCTGTACCAATATTGTGTGAATTGCTTTTTTCGTTGGCAAGACTATTATTTTTCTTAGTAAAAGTATAATTTAACTCAATTTTAGTTTGAAATCCCGGTTGATACTGAATTTTTGTTTCGTTGCTTAGATTGTCTAGTTCATAATTCTTTATACTAAAAAACTGAGATTCATAGTTTTTCTTACCTAGTTCAATGTAATTTTGAAAGGTAAAATCTGAGATAAATTTCCATCTAATTTTTAAGCCATGATTTATTTTGTTTCGTTGATCAAAGCCATTTGATAATAGAATTTTACTTGCATTGTTTTGATATATATAATCAACACCAAACTTTGAATTGATTCGATTAAATGAAAAGGTATTTCGAAAACTCTGGCTAATGTTTATTAAAGTGCTTTCATTGTAAGAGTTAAATGGATTTAAGCTTTGTTTTAGAAATTCGTCAGTCGATTTTTGATTTACCTGGTATGCTAGGTTATTTGAAAATTTGCTAAGAAATTTTTTTAAACCTTTATCTAATCTCCATATTGTGTGAGGCTGAATATTAAAAACTTGACTAAATTCGTTTTTGTATGTTTTTATGTACACATTACTAGGAGAATAAATTCTAATATAATTAGCCTGGTCTTGAAACTGTGCTATTTCAAATTCATCTAACTCAGCAATGCCGTTGCTGTTATAATCTTCCCAGTTATAAATACCTTGCCCAGTGGATACTCTTAAGAATGAATATTCTCTTTTAGGTTCCAAGCCCGCCCCAGCTTCGTAAAATGTTGAAGAGGTTATGGCTCCTTTCCATAGCTTAAAGTTATAGTCCAAACGGCCAGTTAAAGTATTTTCCTCCTGTTGCTGAATAATACTGGTGTCCTGTACCTCTAGTCTGCGATAGTTCACAATTGTTTTCAAAATGCTTGATGGATTTTTTAGTAAACTAAATCCAAGCTGAAAATCTTCAGCTCGAGTTGATTTTTTTAAATCATTCTCGGAAGGCAGGAAATCATTTCTAATTTTATAACTAAGCGAATATTGGTTAATAGTTGAATCAGCATTTTCGATATAAAAACGATAGGAAGAAAAGCTGAAACTATTATTTAATAAACTATCTGTTTGATTGCTTTTCCATTCATTTTGTTCTAGTTCATTTTCAATTCCTAGTTTAATTTTAGAGATTGATTTGGATATACCAGCCAAATAACGAATAAATTGCGTGTTATTTACTTCCGAATCTGTATTTAACAAACTTGAGTTAAGAATAATTTCATAACCTGACCTTTGGACTAATCCAGTTAACTGATGTCTATAACCAGTATAATCTGCTGTCCCTGTTAAGATGCTAAAATTGTAATTACTATATATTATCTTTTTGCGTTTAAAACTTAAGCCGAACAATGCTGAATGTTCATCTTCATCTATGGGTTTGTCAAGGTTCCAGTCTCTTTCAAATTCAATGGATCTAAATCTTTCTATTGCTGTAAAATTTCGATTTATGAGTTGGTATCTAAAATTAGTTTTGAGACTGTTTTTTGTAGTGTCAGAATTTAAAATATTTTTCAGAAGATTAACTTTTATAGCATAGCCAACATTATCATTGCCATCTCTGCTAGAGAAAGTATTAATATCGTAATTGCTTAAGGCAAATTCAAAGCCGGTTTTTGTTGTAGGATTAACATCTATCTTTCCTCCTAAATTAACCATTTGTTGTTTTTTAGGTGCAATTAACAAACGAACCGGTTCGAAATCTCCTTGAGGTGTCCCCGAAATAGGTGCTATCCACTCAAATACCCTCCCGTTAGCCGAATTCTGAATTTGAATATAGTTTCCATTATTTTGGCCAACATAACTGAAACCAACCTGATAAGCTGCTAAATCTGGATTCATTGAGTATTCATATATATTGTATGTATTACCATTAACCAAGGTGTCATTTTTAGCATATAAAACATAGTCACTTCTGAATTCAACACTATCTGCATTTTCAATAAAAGCATCGCTTATGCTATAACCTGATTCTGCTAGTAACTGTTTTTGGTCTGGTGTTAAATCCTGATTTATTGGTTGATTCTTACTATCTTGTTCAGAGTAAATGTTAAGCCAAAAGCTACCTTTTTTAGTTTTAAATTCATTGGCTGTATAAATAATAAAACGCGCATAGCTTCTTTCGGAATATTCAAATTCAATCACTATCCGAGAATCTTTTGTTATGGGGCAATTGGCAGTAAACGTTATTTCTCCTGTATTGTAATCTATTACATAATCGTGTTCTTTTCCTCTGTTTTGAAGTTTTCCATTAATATATATTGTTTCAGATCCGGCAAGTATAATAATGAATTGCTCATTTTCGCAACCATTGATTTTGTATGGCCCCTGATTTCCTTCTTGTCCCTGAAGTGTTTTTCTACAATACTTTCCTTTACTTACAGCTCCGCTAATAACCGTTTCAAATTGATTTGAATTGTTCTTTTTGCCTTTAAACTTAGTGTTTAGTAAACCTCCTTGTGCTTTTTTATTAACATTCATGAATATACCAATAGGTTTAAGTATCTCAAAATCACCGGCTATAAGTTTTGTCTTTTCATTATATAATTGAATAAAAACCTTATCGAAATCCTGAATCTGTTGTGAATTTCCATCGGGCTGTATGGGTATGTTCTCATCAGAAATTGCAGCTAGTATGTGCAGATCATTACTGATTTTGCCAGAAATTTGTAAATTTAAATTGGAGTTGATAACAGCATCCTGATTATTGCCAACTGTAATACCACGAGATATGCTTCCTCTCTTATTTAATTGATTATCACTCAAAATATTTTCATATGAATCAATTGATGTGTTAGCTTTTTGCAATACCGGACCAACAATTATAGTTTCCTTTTTATCTCTTGTATACATTGGTTCTGAAAAGTTGACCGGAAATACTCTATACTTCATAGCAATCTCGGAATGTTTGCTCATAAGTTTCTTAGAAGAAAGAAGTAAAGCTTTAGGGTAATCCATCGTATATATTGAATCATTAATTATTATTCCATTTGTATCGAAGATTATTTCAGAACCGGGCACAATACTGAGACTATCAAGCATTACGGTGTCATTAATCAACGATACAGTGAGGGTGCGAAGGTTACTTTGTTCCTGAGAATTCGCAGCCAGAAATAGATGTATTATAATGATTATTAGTATTGCTTTTCGCAAAACAAGAAAATTTAATGATTTAATATAAGCAATTAAAGAACGGAATTTTTTTGTAAATGTTGAAAAATAGAAAAGTAAAAAAACAAGAAAGGCCTTCTTTGGATGAAGACCTTTGGGTTTAAAATTTTAGGGTTAGGGTATCAAGAAATCTATATTGATGGCTAAAAATATAAAAAATCTTTAAAAAACAAGAAAAATCGGCACATTTATTAGTCTTTTGTTAAGAATATAACAACTATGGATCATGAAAAAAGATCGAGTTTGTCTCTAATGAGCTGTTTGATAGAAGCATATGTTGATTTTGGAATTATTCTAAAAAAGATGTAAAAAAACAATTAAAGTCCATTAAATTTGTGGCAACATCCCAAATTGAGGCTTATGACCATTTTATATTTACTAGGAATTAGAGTTTTTCAGTTATTGGTAATTTTTTCATCTTTATTTGACCATAAGGCAAAACTATGGTTAAAAGGGAGAAAAAATATTTTCAAAAAACTCGAGAAATCAATTCATGAAAATGATAAAATTATATGGGTTCATTGTGCATCTTTAGGAGAATTTGAACAAGGAAGACCTATGATAGAAGCTTTTAAAGAGAAATATCCATCTTATAAAATATTACTTACCTTTTATTCTCCTTCGGGATATGAAATAAGAAAAAACTATGAACATGCCGATTTTGTTTATTATTTACCTCTTGATACTCCCAAAAACGCAAAAAAATTTATCAAAATAGTAAAGCCAAAGATTGTTCTATTTATAAAATATGAATTTTGGTTTTTTTTCTTGAGAGAAATAAATCGAAATGACATTCCTCTATACTTAGTTTCAGGAATCTTTAGGAGTAATCAGCGGTTTTTTAAAAGACATGCTGAAAAATCAAGAAAAATGCTAAAGTTATTTACGCATTTCTTTGTTCAGAATGTAGAATCAGAGAAGCTATTGAAATCAATAAATATAAAGAACGTTTCTATTACTGGAGATACTAGGTTCGATCGGGTATTTTCGATAACTCAAAATGCGAAGGAATTGCCGTTGGTTGAGAAATTTGCAGAAAATCAAAAAGTACTTATAGGTGGTAGTACCTGGAAACCCGATGAAGAACTATTAATTAGATATTTTAACGAGACCTCTGGTAGCTTTAAATTGATTATTGCCCCTCATGAGATACATAAGGAAAATATAGACAGAATAAGTTTTGCTTTAAAAGACAAGAATGTTTTGAAATATTCGGAAGCAAATCCCCAAAATATTCAACAGGCCGATGTGCTTTTAATTGATGGTGTTGGATTTTTATCATCAGTGTACAGGTATGGTTCCATTGCATACATCGGAGGAGGATTTGGGAAAGGTATTCACAATATTCTCGAGGCTGCAACTTTTGGTCTACCCATAATCTTTGGTCCCAACTATTTAAAGTTTAATGAAGCCGTAGAGCTTGAAAGTCTTGGAGGAGCATTTTCGATTTCGAATTATAATGAGTTGAAAGAAATATTAAGTAATTGGATTGATAATGAGCATGATCTAAATGAATGTAAAAAGGTTAATTTAGATTATATAAGAAAAAATATTGGAGCTACCAATGAAATTCTTGAAATAATTAATTTTTAAGAATTTTCTTGATTTAAATCAATTAATTTACATTAAATGTTTTTTACATTCACCGCGCCTAAACATTGAATTCTTTGTCCTAGTAATTTGTCAAAAGGTTCGAAAAATTATTTGATTGATATGCTTTATCTAAATAATAAGAACACTAAGCATGTATGTATGCTTTTTCTCGTTTTTCTTATCATG
>PKTC01000186.1 GCA_002869305.1 Marinilabiliales bacterium | reverse complement strand
GCTTTCCAATATTTCATTTCCAAATTATCAGGAAACATTTCCTCCGCTGATCCATATTCGGATAAGGCTAACTCCATATCACCATGTTCTATAGCCAAATCCCCATTGTTCATATGTTCATATGCCCTATGCACTTTAAGTAAACGTTCAAGCTCGAGTAATGGTTCATTATGGTCGTCAACTCTTAAATCAACTTTCTTATCCATCCACTCATTTTTAGCCGCTTCGACACCTACAACCAATAAAACTGCCGACTGTTTACCACGAATATCTCCCCCTACATTTTGTGCTGATTGCATTGTTCTTAGAACTCGTTCTGCCAATGGTAAATCATCATTTTCCTCAAACGTTTTCGACATAGCAGGTATTACTTTATCGTTTAGCATCATATTAGCTTGTACCGAATAGTTTACTCCCTTTTTATGATTAGCAAATTGAACACATTTTTTACCTGTATAAGCCTCAATATTCCCATTTTTATCGAGCATAGCCACCTGCCGAAAATGCCTTCCTTCATCTTTCTCAATTAACAATTTCAACGTTTCCTCAGCTGATTTTCCTTCGGACATTAACTTTATACCATCAGTTCCTAGAGCAGGGTTAACAAAAGATTGAGTCGCTACAACACCGACTCCAGATTTTGCCCATGAAACAATGGTGCCAACAGAAAACCAATGACTTTGCACACCTACTGCCATTTCGCCTGAACTTGTATCTATTGCAACTATTGAAAATGTATGTGCAAAAGGTTCTTCTGCTATGAAATTTTGAGCATTTAAATTACTTAATAAGTTCCCTAAAATAGTTACAAGAACTAATTTCTTAACAATCGTATTCATGGTTATGGTTTAGATAAGATTCAAATATGATGCAAAATACCAAATAAATAGATAAAACTCAAAAAAGAAACCCAGATTTTATATCCGGGTTCATTATCTTCAAGAAACAATTTTGTTATTATTCTAATTCGTATCCCAGCTTAAAACCTTTTTCAACTGCAGGAATTCCTTCTTTCATCCAAAACGGCATTGGCTTTCCTTTTAAATAATGATCGAAAAATTGTGCTAATCGAATTTGAAAGTCATACTTATCTCTAACGATGGTAGGCCAATGATCTGCTTCGTTGTAATTTAATAACCATGCTTCTTTACCTAAACGCCTCAAGGCAATATAAAATTCAACACCCTGGCTAAAAGGAACTGCTCCATCTCCTTCATTATGCATAATTAACATAGGGGTTGTAATTTTATCAGCTGTAAAAAGCGGTGAATTTTCGAGGTAACGTAATGGTGATTCCCAAATTGATTTTCCAATTCTGCTCTGAGTATGTTCATATTGAAATGAGCGGTTACGTCCCGACCAAAGTCTAATACCACCATACGCACTAAACATGTTCACAACAGGCGCCCCAGATTCTATGGCTGCAAATAGGTTAGTTCTTGTGGCTAAATATGCCACCTGGTAACCCCCCCAGCTATGTCCTTGTGCTGCTATACTATTTGCATCTACAAATCCTTCATCGATTAAAGCCGTTACACCCGGCATTACGCAATTATATGCAGATTCTCCCGGGTATCCTTCTTTGTAATAAACATCAGGGTTAAAAATAATATAACCATTACTTGAATAATAATGATAATCAACCGTTGAACGATGTGCTTCAGGTATTTGATGCTCAAATAATTCCTGTGATGATTTTTCGTAGAAATTAACGATCAAAGGATATTTTTTATTAGGATCGAAATTAGCAGGTTTGATGAGCAATCCCTCGAGCTTTTGGCCATCAAGGGATGTCCATGAATACAACTCTTTGGTTCCCCATAAAAATTCATCCTGTTGTGGATTTGCATTACTTATCTTAAGCGATTTTTTAAATTGATTTGTACTTACTAAAAGATCAGGGAACTCACTGAAGGTTTCTTTGGTAAAAACATAAACATCAGCATCCCTGGCTTTAAAAGGTCTGGATAAATAGAATTTTCCTCCCAATAATTTTTCTGGTTTATATGATTTTTTGAATGACAATTTATAATATGCGTCTTCACGAGATATTTCATTATGACCTCGAAAATAAAATATTTGCTCAGGATCAAGTCCAATTTTATCTTCACCAATTTGTCTTAAATTATCATTTTCAAAATCTATTAACCTGTAAGAAATGTTATCACTTCTTCCGTTTTGAGTAATATTTTCTGGTTTTGATTCATTTTTAGGATCAATTTTCCAGGTGTCAAAACGATCATAAACTAACAAGGCCCTGTCTCCTTTTAACCATCCTGCTTCTCCGTATGGGTCCGGGTAATTAGGAACATCATTTAGTTCATCTGCACACTGAATAGCATCCGGATTACTAATTTTATATTCTTTATTTGTTCCAATATGATACGTGTTCCAGCTTGTATCTGCATAATTGTACCAGTAAATGTAATTCCCTTCTGGCGAAACCTGTGGATATGTTAAACAATCCTGTTTAATTAAAAACTCTTCACCAGTATTAATGTCTACAAGATAAAAATCATGATGTTCCGGATATCCTTCCCACATAGTTTGCATCGCGTATGGCATATAAGACCATGCGAGTGCATAGTCTGAGTCACCCTGTTTTATTAACTCTATTCCAGTATACTTTTGATTTTCTAACTGAACTAATTTTTTAGAATTGATATGATAAACCGTTAAATATGACTTTTTTAGATCATCTGATTTGGTATTAATTTGTTGCGTATATAATATGGGATCATTCCACCTCCATATGTCCAGCTTTGGAATATCTTCATCCAAGACAGTTGAATCTTTTTCAGGTTTTTTAGGTGCAATACCAAAAAATATTCGATCTTCTTCTTTAGCAAAAGATATTTTACCATTTGATGAAACTTCCCATCTATTGGGAACACCTTCATAATTAGTGCCAACAATTTTTTGGGTATTTGTTGTATTTGACCACAGATACAGAGCAAAATCCTCTTTTTTATTATCGGAAGTATCTGCAATAAATGCAAGTTTTGAGGCAGTATTATTAAATGAAATCTGTTTGTAATCTCCTTTATGATTCAAGATTTTTATTGTATCAAGTTCAATTAAATCAATTAAATATAGTCCTGCATCAAAATCTTTGTCATTACCTGTCGAAACAAACGCTAGCGTTTTTGCATCTTGTGCCAAAACATAATTGGTTACAAAAGGAAATTGAATAAGCTTATTGCTTTCTAAATTTTTAATATTCAAAACAAAACCATTATCGTCCGACTCCTCCTTAATTTTATCTTCACTATTCTCAGTTGTATCTTTTAACAGTTCAGATCTTGTTTGATATGCAATCCATCCATCCCATTTATAAGGTACTTCCACCGTTTTTAAATTGGCAACACTCACTAAATTTCTCGTATCTATATTAAAGATTGCCAGCTGATTTAATGGCATATCTTTTTCTTCAGTTTCTTTTAATTTAAGTTGTTTAACTTCTTCTTCTGTTGGTTTAATTGTAAATACCACAAATTTTGAATCACTGGTTATTTTAGCATCGTTTCCACAACTCATCGACAAAAGTTCTTTACCTGATCTATGAACTATTTTTAATTCTGAATCACCTTTCCATGGTTCCTCTTTGTATACAATGACTTCTCCATTATTGGAGATCATTTTTTCAGTTATTCGATTCCATTTTAAGATATCATCAAATGTCAATTCTCTTTTACTATATTGTGCAGTAATTACAGTGCTAATCACTATAAAATTAAATAACAAGATAAATCTTTTCATTCTACATGTTTTTTTTATTTTTCAATTAGAAAATGTATTGTAAGTGTAGTTTAAATTCTATTCATTCTGTAAGACATATCGATTAAATATCCAACTATCTTCGTTCCATTTTATTTCTTCTAATACGTTAGTTGAATAGTAAGTTATTAAAAAACTAAGCTTTATAGCTTTATAAAATGCCTCTTGAGAATAATCCTGGTTTAAATCATCAAAAGGTGAATGATATTTTTTCTTCATCCATTTTTCGATTTCCTTGAAGCCATCTAATTTTGGATCAACAGCTGTATAACCATTAGCTACATTTATTACAGGAACACCCAATTGTAAAAATGATGCTTGATCACTTCTGAATAAATATTCATTTTCTTCTTCTTTATTATCATCAACTATAAAATTCAGCTTTTTAGCTGAATAATCAACTGCCTCTGAAAGTGTAGAATGCGAGTAACCCATTGGAATAATGTCTTTAGTTGGAAATAAGCCACCTAACATGTCAATATTTAAATTAGCTACCATATTACCATCAAAATCTTTTTTGTTTGCAAAATAAGTAGATCCAAGTAAACCCTTTTCTTCGCCTGTGTAACAAACAAATACTAGTGATCTCTTTGGTTTAATTCCTGCATCACGATAGGTTTTAGCCATACTTAATAGGGTAGCCGAACCAGTTGCGTTATCCCACATTCCATTGTAAATGGAATCTCCCTTGACCTCAGTACCAACACCCACATGATCTAAGTGAGCACCTACTATAAAATACTCATCAATTAAGTTTTTATCTTCTCCAGGAATGATCGCAACCACGTTTTTGCAATCCATATTTTGAGTTTTGATTTCATACTTGCAAATTACATTGGATTTTAACTCTTTACTTCTCTTTTCTCCCTTAGATATTTTCTTAAGATCTTTACTTAGATTTAAATGATTGAGTTTAAAAACCTCATTAATGTAATCCTTGTGTGCAAAAGCAGCAATCTTTAAGTCGAATTCAAACATTCTTTCCTTTAAGATGGTATCATTTAAAGTAATCGTAGGTTGATCTAAAAATTTATGCATTTGCCCATAAACAATTTTTTGAAAAAATCCTTTGGGATAGAACAGAATAAGTCCCTCAGCTCCCTGACTTATAGCTGCCTGTACTTTTTCGATTGGATCAAAGGAATTATAATCTTTGAATTTTTTAGGTGCTCCCAGGGCTGCAATAACCGTTTTACCTTTTACATCTAGTCCTTCATAATCATTTATGTTCATGCTTGAGTCGATAATGCCATAACCTACAAAAACCATTTGTTGATTTTGATCAACTTTTGTCAGATCAGGATTAATTAAAAAACTTATGTCCTCACCATAGTTTGCGAATTTTTTACCTGAATTATTTTCCATGTAAAAACTTATTGATGATTCATCAATAAATTGTTTAAGCATGGGTACTCGCTGAAAATACGTGTTATCATCGCCGAAAGGCTCTAAGCCACTATTTTTAAACTGTTGAGCTATATATTCAGCTGCTTTGGCATACCCTTCAGAACCGGTATCGCGTCCTTTTAGTTCGTCACTTGCTAAATATTCCAGATGTTTACTGAACTCTTTGTAATAAATGTTATTTGTGACTTCATCAATATTAAATGATTCTTGCGCATTGACAATGGCAGATAGGCTAATAAAAAATATGGCAAAATAATAACTTAAACTTTTCATATAAATAATTTTAAAATGAACTTAAATATTAAGAATTAAAAGTATTGAAAAGGTTTAAAATTATTGAAGTTTTTATTTAGAATTATGATATTTTTCTTTTAACATAGTATATATCAACAGCTTTTCGTTTTCCTTTTAGTTTAATATTTCCTATGTTTTTTAGAGTGAATGCTTTTTTGTCTTTAAGCAGATCGTATAAATCACCTGAAATAAGTATGTTCTGCTTGTATTCATTACACATGGATTCTATTCTAGCTGCAGTATTTAAGGTATCACCATTGTACGATATGTCTCTTCTGATTTGTCCAACCTGCAATACCATTACTTTACCAACATGCACTCCTGCTTTAAATTTTGGAACCAAACCATATTTACGTTGATAATATCTTGATCTTTTATTAACCAAATAATCGAAAGCAAAGAATGCTTTTATTACGTTGTTTTTTTTCAAACCTTGCTTT
>PKTC01000185.1 GCA_002869305.1 Marinilabiliales bacterium | reverse complement strand
CTTAATACTCCCCTAAAACCTCTTGCAGCATAGTAAGATTCTGCTCCGTTATGATAGGTAAAGACCGAATTATAGCGACGATCGCAAAAAATGGCTCCTCCCAGTTTTCTAATTTCAATTGGTGTTTGTACCCAACTTGAGGTTTTTCTATCGAAATCACCTATAGTTTGCAGTTCTCTGTATTGCTTTTCTGTTAATAGTTCTATACCTATGCTCTTGGCTACATCCAAAGCGGAGTTTTTAGGTTTATGTTCTTTTCTGGACTCTAATGCCTGGCGGTCGTAACAAAGACTTCTTCGGCCATTCGGACTTTCTGCTGAACAATCATAGAAAATGTATTTTCCTGTATTATGCTCATAAGCTACAACATCCGGTTCTCCACCTGTTTTTTCCATTTCATAAATTGACCAGAGCTTTTCTTTATTAGCTTCTAACCTGTTCTGCACACTCATCCATTCAAGATCTTTATGGCGATTCATATATTTCTCGAAACGGGTTTTAAGTAGCTTAATTAGTTCCTGTTGTTGTTCTAGTGTTAAGTCCTTTTTAGTCACATTCATAATTGACGAGTTTTTGATATCTCGGATATAGTAACAAACAAGGGTTCACTAAAGTTTTAGAGTATAAGATTAAAATTGCTATATCCACTTACTTCTCTATCCATTTAGCGACAGTTCATTTTTTAAATATTTACATCTCTAATTCATCATATACATATTCCTCCGAAGCTTCAGGCACATTTCCGGGTGAGTCTTTTCCGCTTAGCTTTCTTACTGTATAAGCTTTGAGTTTTTGTTCGGGAAATGGTATTAGGAATTGCTGTAAAACTTCCTGGTCCATCTTTTTCCCTACAGTTTGTAACCACGCATCTTCTTTACCATCAGTCAAAATAATAGGCATTCGCGCTTCGTTTAACTTTGGATTATTATGAATCTTCGCCATCATGGTATTGGCCTTTGTTGTAACTACAGAACAAGTTTGAAAAAACTCTCCGGTTTCCTGGTTGGTCCACTCACTCCATATACCAGCAAGGTTTACAGGTTCATTATCTTTTCTTTTAATGTAAAACGGATATTTATTGCCTTTGTGGTGATGATGCTCGTAAAATCCATTTACAGGAATTATACACCGTTTGTGTGTAGCAGCATCGCGAAATGACGGCTTTTCGAAAAGGGTTTCTCCTCTTGCATTAATGGTTTTGTTCCATATGTTTTTGGCGTCTTTTTCAGTTTTAGCCCAGGAAGGGATTAATCCCCAGGTAAATAATACAGGTTCATGAGGTTTCTCATTGCTGTATGCAATAATATCTGGATGTGCAAAGCCGGATGCATTGTACTTATTCTCAAATTTTCTTAACAGTTCTTCAATTCTTTTAATATTGCGTTCATCGTTCCAGTATTTAGCACGTTTCATAGCCATTTCTAAACGTTGTTCGATCGTATAACACATTCTTTAACTTTTAAATGATGGTTTAAGCAATATACAAATTATATACTTAATGTGCATTTTGCTTTATTACTTTCCACACCAAAGCTTTTAGTTGCCAGGGGTAATCTTTTTCCTTAATCTTGTGGAAGGCTCCTCCAGGTTTATGTTTGCTAATCGGTTCAATTCCGACACCTCTATGCTTACAAATCCAAATTCTTCTACAACTTTGCCTTTAATACTGTAACACCCGGGGCCCCGAAATGGATACTTCTTCAATATGTACGGAAAATGAACGGTATCAATCCAATCTCCTTCTAAATCAACAAAAACACCGAAACTCATGGTTTTATCTCCCGATGCCAGGGTCCTTTTTATATGTACCAGGTATCCAACTATTTCTACCTGTTTGTTAATCATGTGCACAAGGTCCTTTGATACCAATTGAGTTTCTGGCATTTCACTAAGTAACTTAAATGGAGAAATACTTGATGAGAAACCAATTAGTTCCAGTTCGTCATAAGCTGTTTCCAGAGGATCGGAGTATAATTCAGGTAGTTTAAACTCCTTTGGCTTCTCATTGAATAAAGTTTGCAAGGGTTTTGTCTTTTTATCTTTTTTTAATATAAAGTGTGCATCCCAAAGTAGCTCTTTTTTATTTTTTCCGGTGAACCGAAAGGCATCTATGCGTATAAGTATAGTTAATTGCTCCAGTGAAATATTGATCCGTTTCATAAAATCTCTTAAATCCTGAAAAAGTCCATTTTCGTAACGATCTAATAGAATGCTTTTTACGACGGTTGTTTCAAGTTGATGAATAAGACTTAATCCCAAATATATAATATGGCCATGAAGGCTGGTAATAGAATCACTGTGATTAATACAGGGGACTTCTATCTTCGCACCGTGCATACGCGCTTCATGTACATAAAGTTCTTTACGATAAAACCCACCGCCATTGTTGAGCGTTGCAACAAGATATTCCAATGGATAATATGCTTTGAGGAACAACGCCTGGTAACTTTCCACAGCATACGATGCGGAATGTCCTTTGGAAAAAGCATAATTTGCAAAACTTTCTATTTGCTCCCAGACTCTTTTCACAATATGATATGGATACTCTCTTTGTTTACAATTGTAAAAAAACTTATCCTTAACCTTTCCAAATTCGTTACGCTGCTTGAATTTCCACGACATTCCCCTTCTTAAAACATCAGCTTCTGCCAGACTTAATCCGGCAAAATAATGTGCAACCTTGATAACATCCTCCTGGTATACCATTACCCCATAGGTCTCTTTCAGCAGATCATATAACTGTGGCATTTCTTTTCGGGCTGCTTCTCTTCTTTGAGGTTGACGATACCGCAGAATATATTCGCGCATCATACCACTTTTGGCTACACCGGGTCGTATGATTGAACTTGCCGCAACCAGTCTTAAGTAATCATCAGCTTCGAGTTTTGTCAGTAACATTCGCATGGCAGGTGATTCTACATAAAAACAGCCGATGGTTTTTCCCTTTTTGAGTAAATCTTGAACTTTCTTGTCTTTTTTAAAGCGCTCTAAATCATGTATATCTATCTTTTTACCTGCATTGTTTTCTACAATTTTTATAGCATCTTCTATTTTGCTTAATCCACGCTGTCCGAGCACGTCAAACTTGGCAAAACCAATGTCTTCTGCTTCCAACATACTAAAGTGAATAGTTGGGAAACCTTTGGGAGGCATAATTGTGGCAGTGTATGTACTGATGGGTTCCTCTGAGATAATAATACCACTTGAATGCACGCTTAAATGACTTGGGAATACATGAATGAGTTTACTGTATTTTAATACAAGAAGACCTATTTCATCTAATTCCTTTACATCTTTAGTCTTTTGAAGTTTTTCTATTTCTTGCGATGGTAAACCAAACACTTTTCCTATTTCACGAATCATGGATCGATACTGGAAAGTGATGTATGTTCCAACTAAAGCAGCATGATCCCAGCCATACTTATCGAACAGATATTTTGTAATGTTATTTCTATCGCGCGAAGCAAAATCAATATCGAAATCAGGAGGACTATTCCTCGATGGATTAATAAAGCGCTCAAAATACAAGTCCAGCTCAATAGGATCGACATCGGTGATTCGCAGAAGATAAGCGATCATACTATTGGCTCCACTCCCACGTCCAACATAGTAAGATCCCTGGCTTCGGGCATGTTGAACCATATCCCAGTTAATTAAGAAATACGCACAAAAATTTAGTTGTTTGATAACCTTAAGCTCCTTTTCCATTCGTTCAATGACTTCCTGCGTTGGTTCTTTATATCGATACTTTAAACCTTTTTTACTTTCGCTTACCAAAAGTTCAAAATCCTTTTTATGTGAATCGGTGTAGGTTTGCTTATTTTTAGATGACTTAAAAACAAAATGAATGGAGCAAGTATCCACTATTTGTTATGTGTTTTCAACTATTTGAGGATACTCTTTAAAATGTTCTATGATATCCTGTTGCGGATACATGATTTCATCCGGTTTTGCCTCTTCTGACTTGGATAATCTACTTAACAAAGTATTGTTATCAATTGCACGTAATAAACGATGAATATTGAAATCGCGTTTATGTCTGAATGTAACAGACTGAAAAATAACAAGTTTATCTATATTATCTTTCCATTTGGAAAATGCCAGTCGGTTTAAATGCGATGGTTTAATGCCTATATATTCATTCTTATTTAACGATTGATAATCAACACTCTCAAATGGATAAATTACATATGCATCTTTAAAATCGGGAGCTTTGGTTGGAAAATCCCTGCCTGAATGCAGATGTTCTGTTAAATGTTCGTTTAACTGCTTAAATCCATGGTTATTTTTGGCAATACCAACATATTGTTGTTTAGCACCATTTCTGAAATCAATTCCTAAAATATGCTTTAAATGCTCTTTTTCACAGTGCTTTATAAATTGTATGCTCGCAGAGGTATTGTTGATATCTGTTAGTACAACAGATTCATATGCCTTGGTTTTAGCTTCCTGAACCAGCTGTTCAACTGAAATTGTACCATATTTATAGCTGTAATATGTGTGGCAGTTTAAAAGCACAGCTTTTGTTTATTAATTAAACGTCTAACTCAGTTGACCTGTTCAAAAATTCCTAGGATATTTAAAGCTTCATTTTTTAGAGCAATTCCTTTATTTGCTCATAGGTTGCTTTCGAGTAAAGCTCGTATTCTGTGCGTTCCAAACCGTCTAAACCATTTTTATGCTTATCCATTGCATTTAGTATATCCTGCTTTTCGGTCTTACTTCTTTTCGAGACTATTTGCTCTATAATAGCCCTTTTTGTAAGAGGTGATCCATCTTTTGCAACATAAATGAGATCTTTAATGTATTTATCCTCAGACTTAGGATATAAACTCTTAAGTTCTATACCCCAATTAGCAACAGGAACTTTATCCAAAAATCCATTTAACTTAGTTAGATTGGCTTTATTCTTATTTAGATAATCTTGCTTAATTGTCTCTATATCAATGCCATTACAAATCATATTCTGTTCTGCCATCAAATTATACTGATAGAGCCTTACATATTTATCCTTTAAATGCAGGATTTTCAAGGAATCTTCTTTTGAATTAACCCATTTCAGATATAAGTCCCATTCGCTGTTTGGTTTAAGCTTGTACATTATGGCTGTATCGGTATAGATAATATCTGCTGTCCATCGATTTTTCATTAGCTCAGCCAAGTCATTAAAATCGGCTAATTTTGTTAATTGTTTTGAAGCAGTATCCAATAAAAACAATCCAGCATCGCGAAATAAATAATTAGGAGTACCGCCATCCGGGAAAGAAGAAATACCTTTAGCTTTTTGATATGCACTGACAGAAGCAACAAAAGCAATCATATCATGATCAGAATTCCATTGCGCCCCATGATATGTTTCATATCTTAAATGCACATAATCGGAATAACAGGATGTCATAAAAATTGACAATCCTGCTAATACAAAGTATAATATATTTTTATAATACAACATAGTATTTTAAAACAATTAGATTAATAACTGGGACTAACCCATTTATTTTCTTCTTTCCAATTTATGTCATCATGAAAATATTTTGTTAATATGTCCACTGTTTGTTCTTTGGTAAAATATTCTTCGGCCTCCAATTGCTGCCCATTTTCACTATACTGAATGATAAAACCCTGATCAGAATATGCAGCTTGCATGTAATCATCGTTATTGCTTAAAATTACAAAGAAGTTATCATCATTTAATTGATTAACACACTTCTCGATGCTCGCTTCATTTACTTCCGATATTTCCTCACCATTTGCCATTTCAATGGAAAAATTCTTTGGTTCTTCCTTAATTGAAGGTTCTTTGCTCTCATCCAGTGTAAGGCTCATTTTTTCGTATACCGCCTTACTTTCGTTACTTAATCCACCTGCAAACATTACCCAATTCTTTTTATCCGAGGTTGATAAAATTACAAGGCAAAT
>PKTC01000045.1 GCA_002869305.1 Marinilabiliales bacterium | reverse complement strand
GTTTATATGCTCAAAGTCGATATAAAGATCTTCTTGCAACAAACGACAACGTAAGTAAATACAAAACGTCCACTAAGAAAAATAAAACCGGCTCGACAAAACTCGCTATTCTTGGTGAAAAAGAAATTCTTGAACCTCAAAAAGAAATCGAAAGCTGGATGCTTGGTATAACCCTTGAAATAAATAGGTATACCAAATACAGACAATTTGAAGAATGGATGTTTGATGAATATTTCTGGAAAACCAAAAAACATGAATGGGACGAAGAAATTATTGAAGAACCAAGAGAAATTGAAGACTGGATGATGCATCTAAGCATTAAAAGTATTGGATGCGCTTCTATAAATACTGATTTAAAAGAAAGAGAATGGATGAAAAAGAACGCTTTTTTGATACTTTAAAACATGAATTCTTAATTCTCCAAATAACACCATATATCTCCAACCGTCGCAATCTTTTGCGGCAGTTTTATTTTCTATCTGCTTCTCTTCTTTTATCGCTCGGCAATTTTCTTTAAATTTCGTGCATATTTAATTTATTAATGCACAACTTTTCCACCAACGATATATTTGCAATTAGGAGTTTTGACGAATTTGAAAAACTTTCAATCAAGATTTTCAATTACCAGGCAAAATACAACAAGGTTTATAAAGAATACCTTTTTCATCTTGGTATTAATACTTCTTCAATTAATACCTTAGCAGATATTCCTTTTCTTCCCATCGAATTTTTTAAAACACATAAAGTAATTGTTGATTCGAAGAAGACCGAAAAAGTCTTTTATAGTAGCGGCACAACCGGACAGAAAAGCAATCATTTCATTCACGACTTAACTCTTTACGAAAAAAGTTTTTATGCAGCTTTTGAAAATCAGTATGGTGACTTAAAGGATACTTGTATCTTAGCATTGCTTCCTAATTATCTTGAGAACGAAAGCTCATCTTTAGTGTATATGGTTGATCACTTAATACAAAAATCGAATCATCGTGAGAGTGGTTTTTACCTAAACAATCTGAAAGATTTGGCAGGTAAGTTGCAAGATTTGCAAAAACTAAAAACCAAGTGTATTTTAATTGGAGTATCATATGCCTTAATCGATTTAGCCGAAAAATTTCCAATGCAGCTTTCAAATACTATCATTATGGAAACCGGAGGTATGAAAGGCAAAAGAAAAGAACTAACTAAACTTGAATTGCATAAATTTCTTTCTTCCAAATTTGGTTTAAAGTCAATTCATTCTGAGTATGGAATGACAGAGCTACTATCACAGGCCTATTCAAAAGAAAAAGGAAGGTTTTTTTCACCATCCTGGATGAAAATCTTAATTCGCGACACTTATGATCCGTTTACTTATCTCGAAAAAGGAAAATCTGGAGGAATTAATATCATCGACCTGGCTAATGTTTATTCCTGTTCTTTTATTGAATCAAAAGATTTGGGAAAAATAAATCCTGATGGCAGTTTTGAAATTCTTGGTAGATTTGACCATAGCGATATCCGTGGATGTAATCTTTTAATTGCTGAATAAGAAAAGCCATCCGGATATGAATGGCTTTGTTAATTTTTTTGCAAAATTATAATCCAAGTTTATTTTTTATTTCTTTTGGGATGGCATCTTTATGAACCATTATAGCAATACTGTTTAGTCGCATATAACTCTCGGACATGTACAAATAACCACCCAAACTATTGCTGTCATCTCCCCAGGAATTTTTAGTTTTATAGTATATTGTTCCATTTTGATCCTTTGCCAAACCTGTAATATGCATTAGATGATCATCGGTTGTAGTTAAATTATCGAATTGCTTCTGTCTAAAATCAACGTCTATTTTCTTCTCTTCTTTTGGTTCAGTAAAATCATAATCTCCAGCCGGAACTACGGCAACATTCTTTTTATGTTCAAAACCATCATGTCCAACATCACCGTCCCAAACAAAAGTATAACCCTCTTTCAATGCATAATTCATCACCTCCATAAAATCTTCCAAAGTAATGTTATAATAATAATCGTTCGACCAGTTATCCGGTACTTCTAAAATAACTTTTTCATTGACCGGATGATGAATAAAGGAGGTCAACTCTAAATAATCATTTGTATTAAAGTTTTCTTTTTTAACAAAGTCTTTGGGTGTAATTTCTTTTCCATTAAGGTTAAAGTTAGCTGGAACTTCTCCAAGGTAAGCATCCAAAACAGATTTATAAGCATCAAACCATACTGTCGTTAATTTTCTATTTGGCTTTGTAATGATAACATCCAAGATTGCTTGTAATATTTTATCTAGTTCACGATGTCTGTAATTACCAGGATCATACTGATTTCCCTGATACGCTTCCTGAGTAATAAAACCGTATCTTTTTATCTGATTCATTACATCATGAGCCTGACCTCCCTCACCAAAATTATTATTTCCATGATATCTAACAAAGTCCTGCCCTTTTTCTTCGTAGGCATATCTGACAAAATACATTTCAGACAGGTCATACACTTTGTTATTCATTCTAAGTAATTCAGCTTCAATGAATGACGTCGTTGAAAAGCTCCAACAAGTACCGGTACTTTGCTGGTCTTTTACCGTAGTTACTTTAATGTCTGTTAAATCTTTAAATTGATAACCTTCGTTCTTTTCTTGTGCAAAAGTACTTATCGAAACTACTGCGGTAATTAATAGTGTAAATAATCTTTTTGTTTTCATTTTATTATTTATTTTCATTTTCGTAATTAGCGACTCCTCCAGAAACAATAAACTTCATTACATCAGCAGGAGGAGCGTCTATTTTTTTAACATGCTCAGATGGAACAATAAATAATTCTCCTGAAAAATTGTATGAATGAGGAAAATATACTGCAACTTTATCTCCCGCTACTCCCAATTGCGAAACATCCTCTTGAGTAATAAATCCCAGTTTTTCAAGCTCCGAAATGGTGTTAACCTTTACTAGAACGGGTTGATTAAATTTTTTTTCTTTTCCAACAAAAGCGGATAATAAATCTCTTATCGAAGAATATATAACTTTTACAAGAGGCGCTTTATTAATTAAATGATTAACTAATTTTTTAAACGGTCGGGCAATAATGGTTTGTCCTGTAAATCCTAAAATGGCTACCAACAAAAAGACAATTAATAAGCTTAGCCCGGGAATGTTAATCCCTAGAATTTGATTTAAAAAGGGTTTAAACAGACCATCCAGTAACACGAATGACTTATATAAAACAAATATCGTTATCCCTAAAGGAGCTAGATACAATAAACCTTGAAAAAAATAACCCAATATACGTTTCATTTCTTAATCAAATTTTAAGTAAAAGTAAATTTTATTTTACAGACTTCCCCATTCTTCTCTTTGCTTTTTGTTAAGTGAAGCAACAATCAAATCATAAGAATGATCTATTAACTCATATATAAGCTTCTCAGGAACACTGCCTTCCATAATTATTGTGTTCCAATGCTTTTTATTTAAGTGATAACCTGGAATAATATGCTCTGGATATTCTTCTCTTAGCTTAACGACCCTTTTTGGATCACATTTTAAGCTTATTCGAAATTCATCTTCAATGTCCGTTAAAGCAAACATCTTTACCGCTTTGAAAACCAATACCGTTTCGTTGAATGGAAAACTTTCTGTAACTCCTTTCTTTGCTAGGCAATAATTTCTAAATTCTTCAATATTCATAAATAAATGTAATTATAATAAGCTGGGTTGAAATGCATCTACAATATGTTCGATCCTTGTGTTATCTTGCATCATTACCGATATAATATCAAATCTTACTTCTAAATTAATATTCTTTTCAATAATATATGCTTCAGCTGCATTGACTATTAATTTCTGTTTTTTTCTGGTTACAGCTTCTTTAGGGCTTTCAAAATAATCATTACTTCGAGTTTTTACTTCTATAACCACCAATAGGTTATTTTTTTCTGCAATAATATCAATTTCTTTCTTTTTATATCTCCAGTTCAATTCCCTTATTTTATAACCATTCTCAATAAGAAAAATTTTTGCTGCTTCTTCTCCTTTTTTTCCTAAAACATTATGTTCAGCCATTTTTTTATCTACATTTGTAACCTTTTTACACTTAATTTTGTAAGATAAGGGAGGTTGGGGAATTTATCCTTTTTTCAAAGATAATTTATTTTTAGTTATGGTTAACTTTTTGTTAAGTTTTGTGATCCTATTTGCTTCTACAAACTCTAACATTGATGGGTTTGAAGGGAAAATTGAATTGGTTCAGGAATCATGTTACGAAACTTCATATTTTACCTATTTTGTTAAAAAAGAAAAGGTAAGAATCGACAAATTTGATAGTAATCACAACTTAAATCAGAGTATGTTAATTAATTTAGAGAGCAAGCAGGTTGTTGTTTTATCACCGTCAAAAAAACTTTATACAAAACTTTCTGTCAATGAAGATCATCGAACTTCACCTGAAAACTTTACCATACTTAAAACAGAAAATTCACGTATGGTAGGCGAATACAAATGTTATCAGTGGCGAGTTAAAAATATAGACCGCAATACAGAAGTTGCATACTGGGTTTCTCAAAACAACTATTATTTTTTCGAACAAATGGTAAAACTGCTCAATAGCACTGACAGAACCTACGAGTTTTTTGAAAAAATACCTGAAACACAAGGTTTTTTCCCTATGTTAAGTATTGAGAGAACCCTGTTGAGAAAAGAAAAATCCAGATTATCTGTTGTAAACGTCAGTGATAAAAAAATGGGCGATAACTTGTTTACAATACCGAAAGATTATGAATTAGTTATACGCTAATTAACAAACCTTACTCCTTTTTTATTCACATCAAGCTCAGCTATACTTCCAAGCATAATAGAGTAATTGTTATCTATATGCCCTAAAGGGAAGTCATAACAAACAGGATAGCTATACTCTTGCACTACATCGCAAACAATTTCATAAGCCGATTTTCCAAATGGTATTTGGTTATCATTCATTTGGCTCATGCCTCCAATAATTAGGGCTTTAAGCTTATCTAATTTCCCTCCTAGCTTTAAGTTCATCATCATTCTATCAATGTGATATAAGTACTCATCTAAATCTTCCAATACCAGAATTTTATCTTCAGTATTTATATCATAGTTTGTTCCGGCTATACTATATAATACGGATAAATTTCCTCCAATAAGTTCTCCTTGCACTTTTCCTGTTTTATTAAATCTGTGACCTTTTATTTGATAAGAATTCTTTTCGCCCATTAAGGCTTGTTTTAATGTCTTAATCGATTCATTTTCAAATGAATCTTTCGGGAAATTTATTGGCATAATTCCATGAATTGACTTCACTTTTAAATTTTGATTTAAATGTACATGTAAAGCAGTAATGTCGCTATAACCGACAATCCATTTGGTTGATTTCAAAAAAGTGGCAAAATCCAATAATGGCAATAAACGAATAGTTCCATAACCTCCTCGAGCGCATATAATTGCTTTAATTTCAGGGTTATCAAGCATGTATTGTAAGTCTTTTGCTCTTTGTTTATCTGTTCCGGCAAACTGCCTATCTTCAGTAAAAATATTTTTACCAAGTTCTACTTTTAGTCCCCAGCTTTCGAATATTTTAATTGCTGGTTCAATTTCGTTTTTTTTGATTTTTCTTGCGGGAGCAACAATTCCAATTTTATCACCCTTTTTTAAACTTACCGGAGTAATCATATTTAAAGTATTTATCTACGTAAAACTAAGTATTATTTAATTGATGAAAAAAAATATTCCTTCGTATATTTGTCGGATATTCGTGAAAAATAAGAAAAAAGAAAGATTTTAAGATGAAGAATCCTAAGCGCTATCTAATCACATAGGCATTACCTTATGCTAACGGACCTCTACATTTAGGACATATTGCCGGCGCATATTTACCTGCTGATATTTATGTAAGATGTTTAAAATTAAAAGGTAACGACGTTGCTTTTATTTGTGGATCAGACG
>PKTC01000508.1 GCA_002869305.1 Marinilabiliales bacterium | reverse complement strand
GTAGAAGTGCAGATTCGAACTCAAAGAATGGACGAAATAGCAGAAAAGGGATATGCTGCTCATTGGCGATATAAAGGTGTTAAGGCAGAAAAAGGAATCGATACCTGGATGCAAAAGGTACGTGAGGTGATAGAAACAAATGGCGTAGCTAACGGTGAAACCATTGATGATTTGAAATTAAATTTGTATAATAAGGAGGTTTTCGTTTTCACTCCAAATGGCGATCTAAAAAAACTTCCAGCAGGTTCTACTGTTCTTGATTTTGCTTATGATATTCATTCCGATGTTGGAAATCAATGTGTAGGAGCAATGATTAATCATAAGAATGCTACCATAAAACAAACGCTTCAAAATGGCGACCAGGTTAATATAGTTACATCCAAAACACAAAAACCTAAGACAGATTGGTTGAGTTTTGTGGTCACATCTAAGGCTAAAACAAAGATTAAATCAACCTTACGCGAAGAAAAGTTTAAAGAAGCGGAAGTTGGAAAGGAATTGCTAAAACGTAGATTAAAGAACTGGAAAATTAAATTTGAAGACACATTAATCGACAAGTTGGTTAAGCACTTTAAGCTGCAAGTACCTGTGGATTTGTATTATGCCATAGCAACTGAAAAGATTGATATTACCATAATAAAGGATTTATTAACTGAACCAAAAAAAGAAGAAGTACAAGTTCAAGATATTGCAGAGAAAAATGAAGTTGAGCAGGAAAAAGAGTCATTTAAAACTGATTTTTTAATCATAGATAATAATATTGAAAATGTTGATTATAAATTGGCGAAATGCTGCAGTCCCATTTTTGGTGATTCTATATTTGGATTTGTTACAGTAAGCGAGGGAATTAAAATTCACAGGACGAGTTGTCCAAATGCTAGACAATTAGTTGAGCGATATAATTATAGAATTATTAAGGCTCAATGGACTAAAAATGCTGGCAATCAATCATTTCAGGCAACTATTAAGGTTGTTGGAGTGGATGATATGGGGATATTGAATAAGATAACAGATATAATTTCAAAAGATTTAAAAGTACGAATGCGATCAATATCTATGGATTCTAACGATGGAATGTTCGATGGTAAACTAAAGTTGTTTGTTGATAGTACAAAGCATCTTGACATGCTTATTTCAAAATTAAAGAAGGAAAAGGGTATATTAAAAGTGACCAGAGTTGATTCAGAAGATAATTAGTAACATAATAAATAGGTTTTAAAATAGCGTGGTAAAAAATAATTTTTAAAAAAGGAATTTACTTTTTTACATATTAACCGATTTACTATTTAACTAATTTATAAATTTGTATATCAAAAACAAAAACCACGATTGTTCGTTTAAATATAAAAAGCAAAGCAATATGAAATTAATACTTATATCCATATTATTTGTTCTGTTTTTAAGTCAATCTGCTTTTTCTCAAGTTTTTCCTTTACTTCCTAAATATTATCAACCGCTTGATTCTTCTGTGTTAGGAAAGGATGACCAAGAACAACAAGAAAAAAATGAAACTTTAATAAAACGACACGAGAAGGTATCATATTCAGTTGCATTAGGAACTGGGTATACCAGTTTTGGTAATGATTTATCTATGTTAAACTCATATATTGCGCCAACAATCGATTATCAGGTGAACTCTAAACTCAATTTTTCGGTTACCGGAATTATTATGCAAAATAATTTTAATGGTATGGAAGGGTTTTATGGAAATGAACCTGGTTATTCTTATAACTCAAACCCTTCTAATTATGGTATTACTGGTAGTGCTTATTATCAATTGAATGATAAATGGAGTATTTGGGGGGATGGTGCTTATATGGAAAATCAATCTATATTTAATGATTACAGGTCTGAAGTTTATGATAATGATTACAAAACAATGTCAATCGGAGTTGGTTATAAATTAAATGATAAATTCCATTTTAATTTTCAGTATCGATACTCTAATGGATTGCATCCTGCATACAATTACAATCCAGCTTTTAATACTGGTTTGCATAATCGTTATGGAAATGGCTTTGGTTATTGGTACTACTAAATATGATAAAAGCCATTCATTACATAGCTATTTTAATTTTATTTCTGACCTTTTCAAATTTTGTTAGTTCACAAAGTATAGTAGAACAATATCCGGTATTTAAGTCTGGTGAGAGAATAACTTATTCTGCAGTCTATAATTGGGGTTTTATTTGGATTAATGCAGGTGAAGTTGAATTTAAGGTTACAAAAACAAAGTATAAAGGAAATGACGCCTATCATTTCAACAGTTTTGGCACCAGCCTTCCATCATATGATTGGCTTTTTAAGGTGCGCGATTATTTTCAGTCTTATGCGAGAATAGAAGATTTGGCTCCATTATTTTTCGATCGTAACACATACGAAGGAGGATTTTCGGTTCATAACCAATTTACTTTTAATTACAAAGACAGTTTAATTTATTCTAGCACTCAAAACTCTGATAAACCATATACTGAAGATACTTTAAGGATGGAGAAAAACATATACGACGTAATTTCGGGAGTATATTATATTCGCAATCTTGATTTCGATAAATATCAAGTGAATGACACTATTCCAGTAAGGATGATTATTGACAATGAAATTTTTGATCTATATATCCGGTATTTAGGAAAAGAGGTGCTGAAAACACATGATAAGCGAAAATTTAATACCATAAAATTTTCTGCTTTATTAATCGAAGGAACCATTTTTAGTGGAGGTGAAGATCTATTTGTTTGGGTTAGTGATGATTTAAATCGAATTCCTATTCTGGTAGAAGCTAAAATTTTAATTGGTTCCGTAAAAGCGACTTTAACGGGAACAGAACATCTTAAATTTCCGCTTTCATCAGAAATAATATCTCAATAAATTATAGTATTAAACTTGATATATTTCATGTATTGGTATTCATTAATTCCTAAATTTTGTAGTATTTTTGCGCCAATTTGGTAGATAATAATTCAATTCTAAAATATAAGTGATGCATAGTACAGTTAAAGTTACCGATAAAATATACTGGTTAGGAGCAAATGACAGAAGAACGAATTTATTTGAAAATATGTGGCCTATTCCGCAAGGTGTATCCTATAACTCATATTTAATAGTTGACGAAAAAATTGCTTTGGTTGATACGCTGGAGTATGGTTCATCTGATGATTATTTGGATAAAATCGAGGACTTAATTGATGGTAAGCCTATTGATTATTTGATTATAAATCACATGGAACCTGATCATTCTGGGGCTATAAAAACAATAGTAGAAAAATATCCTGACATTAAACTGGTTGGGAATTTAAAGACATTTAAAATTGTTGACGCATATTTTGGATTGAAAGATATGCAATATATGGTCGAAGATGGCGACGAAATATCACTTGGCCACCATATTTTAAAATTTATTATGACACCATGGGTGCATTGGCCAGAAACAATGATGACATATGATTTAACCGAAAAAGTGCTTTTCTCTGGCGATGCTTTTGGTAGTTTTGGAACATTAGATGGTGGAATATTTGACGATGAGATAGAATTCGAAGAATACTACGAAGCAGAGATGCGGCGTTATTTCTCAAATATTGTTGGAAAATACAGCAATATGGTTCAAAAGGCATTTAAGAAATTAGAAGGAATTGATATTAAATATATATGTGCAACCCATGGGCCTATTTGGCGAACTGATATTAACAAGGTTTTATCACTGTATGATAAATGGAGTAAATTTGAAGCGGAAGATGGTGTAGTAATTATTTATGGATCAATGTATGGAAATACGGCTAAGTTAGCTGATAACATTGCCCGTAAATTATAAGAAGAAGGGATAAAAAAGATAAGAATATATGATGTTTCAAAAACTCATCTGTCTTATCTAATTAATGAAATATGGAAGTATAAGGGAGTTATTCTCGGAAGTTGCGCATATAACTCAAGTATGCTGCCAACCATGGAAAACCTAACTCGCAATTTAGAACATATAGGTATTAAGAATCGGCTGCTTGGATTGTTTGGATCATATAGTTGGAATGGTGGAGGAGCAAAGGCGCTTTTTAAATTCCAGGAAAATATGCAGTGGGATTTAGTATCAGACCCAATTGACACACGTGGAATACCTGATAATGAGTCATATGAACGATGTCAGGAGATTGCATACGCCATGGCAAAAAAAATAAAGAATTAAATTATTAAATAACGGCATAATAAGAGGGCATTGATAATAATTCAATGTCCTTTTTTAGTTTAAAGGAATAGATTCTTTAACTTTATTGGCAATTTAAAACAAGGTAAAATGGATTTCGATTTAAAAATAGGCCTAACTTATACAGCAACACAAACTGTGGAAAAAAAAGATACAGCAGCACATTATGGATCTGGTTTGGTTGAAGTTTTTGCCACGCCGGCAATGATTGCTTTGATGGAAAATGCAGCTTTAAAAACTGTCCTGCCATTTTTAGGTGATGATTACAATACGGTGGGATTTGAAATAAATGTTAGGCATATAAAACCAACACCGATTGGAATGAAAGTTGAATGCACAGCTTACTTGAGTGAAATAGATGGTAAAAAACTAATTTTTACCTTGGAAGCAAAGGATGAAGAAGGTAAGATTGGTGCTGGAACACACACTAGATATATTATAAATTCTAAAAATTTTATGGAAAGTCTAAATAAAAAATAAATCTAATGAGAAAACTAATCTTAACATTAAGTATTGTTTTTACCATGAGTAATTTGTTTGCTCAAGAACTAATAAAACTACCTCAACCTCAAAAAACAGGAGGGATGCCCTTAATGCAAGCATTAAATGAAAGAAGCTCTAGTCGTGATTTTTCTGAAAAAGATTTAACAGAGCAACAATTATCAAATTTATTGTGGGCAACTTTTGGGATCAATAGAGAAGGAAATAAAAAGAGGACGGCACCAAGCTCGCACAATAATCAGGATATTGAAATATATCTTACTATAAAAAGTGGTGTATATCTTTATCAAGCGGAGGAGCATGCTCTTCTGCAGATATCAGACAAGGATATGCGTAATATTGCTGGCAATCAGGATTTTGTTAAAGACGCTGCGGTTAACTTAATATATGTTTCTGATTTAAATAAATTAGGTAATGGATCAATAGAAAGCAGGAAGTTCACAGCAGCAACACACTGTGGATTTATTGGTCAAAATGTTTATTTATACTGTGCTTCAGAAGGTCTTATCTCTGTATTTAGAGCTTGGATCAATAATAAAAAAATCGCTGATGCCTTAAAACTTGAGAATGGATTCGAAGTGATTTATAGTCAATCAGTTGGATATAATAAATAATATCTTAGCATCAGGAAAGAAATAAATACAAAGAAACCGCTACAATGAAATATAATTTTGACGAAATACTAAATAGAGAAAATACTGCTTCGGTGAAATATGATCTTCGATTAGAAATATTCGAGAATAAGGAAGTTATACCAATGTGGGTTGCCGATATGGATTTCAAAACACCTGATTTTATTATTTCGGCTATTAAGGAAAGATTAAATCATGAGGTCTTTGGATATAGCTTTCGGCCGAAATCATATTATGAGTCAATTGTTAAGTGGTTAAAACGTAGGCATAATTGGGATATAAAAGTAGATTGGATTTCGTTTAGTCCGGGTGTTGTTCCTGCATTAAATATGGCTATTAAGGCTTATACTAAACCCGGTGATAAAATAATTATACAACCTCCAGTTTATTTTCCTTTTTTTAGTGCCATTCAGAACAATAACAGAGAATTAGTTGAGAATCCATTAAAGTTGAAAGGAAAAAGATATTGTGTTGATTTTAATGATCTTGAGGAAAAGTTAAAAGATTCTAAAATGATCATTCTATCAAATCCTCACAATCCAGGTGGATCGGTATGGACAAAAGATGAATTAAAAAAAATAGGAAATCTTTGTATTAAAAACAATGTCCTTATTATGTCTGATGAGATT
>PKTC01000504.1 GCA_002869305.1 Marinilabiliales bacterium | reverse complement strand
TGATGGAGTTGCCCCTGAATTATGCTTGGTAAGCCTTGAGTTTATATTTGAAGTATATCCAATATACTATCGATCCCTTTTCTCACTATATATGATGTAAACAAAATACACACAGCTAATTTATTAAAAAAGCGATGAAGTAAACACTTTATCGCTTTTTGTAGCGAGAGGCGGAATTGAACCGCCGACCTCATGATTATGAATCATGCGCTCTAACCATCTGAGCTACCTCGCCGCTTATGAATATATTATCGGGGTGCAAATATAATATTTTATTTTATCTTTTGTAATTTGAATGCAGAAATTATAAAAAAAAATTATATATTGCGATATAGGGAAAAATTACTAATAAGTACAAGAATGAAAAAGAAATATGAACTAGAATACTCTATAAATTCTTCACCAAAGATATTATTTGCACGATTAAGTACTCCCGGCGGATTGGCAGAGTGGTTTGCTGATGACATCAATATTCAGGGTAATATATATACATTTATTTGGGAAGGAGCAGAACAAAGTGCTGAATTGCTATCAAAAAAAGATAATCAAGCGGTTAGATTTAAGTGGGTAGATGACGATGATGATGATGATTACAGTTATTTTGAATTTAAAATTCGAATCGATGAACTTACCGGAGAAGTAGCGTTAGTGGTAACCGACTTTTCGGAAGATGATGAAAAAGAAGATTCAATTGAATTATGGGATACCCAAATATCAGAATTGAAACATGCATTAGGTCTTTAATTAATTAAATCCTCAGTTTCTGCATAAAATAAATTATTTTTGTAATCGTTTTGTAAAAAAGTTTAAGCGTGAAGCGACTACATAAATTTATTCTAAAATCATTTTTTGGACCTGTAATAGCAACATTTTTTGTTTCGCTATTCATTCTTTTAATGCAATTTCTCTGGAAGTATATTGATGATTTGGCAGGAAAGGGACTGGAATGGACTATAATCGCAGAATTAATTTTATATGCTTCTGCAAGATTAGTACCTATGGCTTTACCTTTAGCCATCTTACTATCATCCATAATGACATTTGGTAACCTGGGTGAAAACTTCGAGCTAACGGCCATCAAATCAGCAGGTGTCTCTTTACAAAGATTCATGACGCCTCTAATAGTATTAACTATTGTTGTTAGTATTGGTGCTTTTTATTATTCCGATTATATTATTCCCTACACTAACCTTAAAACAGGAGCTTTGATTTATAGTGTAAAAAATCAACGGCCTGAGCTACAAATTAAAGAAGGGATGTTTTACAATGGAATTGATGGATATAGCATTAAAATTGCCCAAAAAGACTATAAAACAAATCTTTTAAAAAACATTATGATTTATGATCATAGTGAAAATAAAGACAATAGAAAGGTTACCGTTGCTGATTCTGGATATATGCGAATGACAGCAGATGAGCGAAATTTAATACTAACTTTATACAATGGATATACTTTCGAAGAAATTGAAGAATCGAAAAGAAAACGTCCAAAAGATAAAGAATATCCTCACCAGCGACAAAAATTTGAAAAACAAGTGGTAACCTTTGAGCTAACCGGGCTTGATTTTAATAGAACAGACGAAGATCTATTTAAGAATAATTTTCAAATGTTTAATATAAAAGAGTTGGTATATGCAGAGGATTCCTTGAAAGAAGTTCAGGAAGAAAGTATTAAAAGATTTAAACTAAATCTGACTACAACAGAGTATTTCAAGCGTGAAAAATCAATGCTCAGTGATTATAATAAAAAACCTAACAAACAAAATCAGAGAATTGATAAGAAAGGAAGAAATGACAAAATGAAAAAAGAATTTAGGGCAGTTATAGACACTTTACCTAAAAATGAAGAGGACACTACTCATAAATCTTTCTCACCAGATAGTATATACTATCATCTGGATTATCGAAACAAAGATCAGTCGTTGCAATATGCTTTAAATTATGCGAGGGCAGCTCAAAATAATATTTCAAATAATAAAAAAACATTCAATTATAAAGCTGAACGAATTCGTCGTCATCAAATTGAATGGCACCGTAAATTTTCATTATCATTTGCCTGCCTGGTATTCTTTTTCATTGGTGCACCTTTTGGAGCAATTGTAAGAAAAGGCGGTTTTGGTACTCCGGTGGTTGTATCCGTTTTATTTTTCATACTTTATTATATCATTTCTATTGCAGGAGAGAAATTTGCAAGAGAAGGAATTGTCCCTGCATATATTGGAATGTGGTTGTCTTCTATTATTTTAATGCCATTAGGTATATTCTTAACTTATAAAGCAACTACAGACTCTGTCATTTTAAATGCTGATACCTATTTACTCTTCTTTAAAAAGATCATTAAAAGATTTTCAAAGAAACCTGCTAAATGAAAATATTACAAGTTGCAAATAAAGCAATTTATCCTCCTGATGGTGGTTCATTAGCTATTCTCAGCATATCCAAAGGTTATATAAGAAATGGTCACCAGGTTCACTTGTTAAATATGGTAACGCATAAACACATGAACACTGATGACTCTATAGAAGATGAATACAAAGAATCTTTAACAATAAGCGGAGTTAAAATAAATTCAAGAATCTCTCTATTCAAGTTATTATACAATCTATTTTTCTCAACGAAACCATATATTTCTGAAAGATTCTTTTCTTCCGAATTTAAAAGAAAATTGATAAGCTTATTGAAAAGTGAATCGTTTGATATAGTTCAGTTAGAGGGATTGTATTGCCTGCAGTATTTAAACTTTTTACGCGAAATATATAGTGGAAAAGTCTTGTATCGACCACATAATATGGAATATTTAATTTGGAAAAGAAATTCTTCAGAATCTCCATCGATAATAAAGAAAATCTATTTTAGTATTATTAGTCACAGGTTAAAGAAACTCGAATCTAAGTTCATAAATACATATGATTTTTTAATTCCAATTAGTCAAAATGATGCAAATTTATTTAAGGAACTTGGAAACAAGAAACCTTTTATTGTATCTCCATTTGGAATTGATATTCATAAAGTTCAGTCGCAAGGCTCTAAACCTAATAATGAATTATCAGAAAACATCAATTATATTGGTGCTCTTGATTGGATTCCAAATCAGCAAGGGTTATTGTGGTTCATAGAGAAATGCCTACCAACAATTATTCGTTCTCATCCTAACGTAATGCTAAACGTCGCTGGCAGAAATGCTCCTAAATGGTTCATTGATAAGCTTAAACATAAAAACATAAGCTATTTTGGGGAGGTAGAAAATGCTAATGATTTTCTACAACAATCCGGTCCAGTTATTGTACCTCTATTCTCAGGAAGTGGAATTCGAGTTAAAATAATTGAAGGCATGGCTTTGAAAAAGGCCATAATTGCAACCCGCATTGCTGCTGAAGGTATTAATTGTAAACATGAAAAAAATATTTTATTGGCTGATACACCTGAAGAATTTTCTGGTTTGATAAATAAAACGCTAACAGATCGTAATTTTCAGGAAAGAATTGGTGATAACGCGTTTCTTTTTGTAAACAAAAACTATAATTTTACAGAGATTGCCTCAAATATTTTAAATTTTATTAAATAGAGCTGTGTACATACTTTTTTGGACATTCTTCTCCATTATATTCTACTCATATATTATTTACCCTATAATATTATATTTGATTGCTTCACTAAGCAAACTAATTAAATGGAGAAAAAAGAAACCATCTGATGCTAATTACGAGCCAGAAGTGACCCTTTTTATTGCTGCATACAATGAATCAGATTTTATAGAACAAAAGGTCAAAAATTCATTTTCGCTTAATTATCCTTCAAATAAGATTAAACATATTTGGATAACCGATGGTTCTGATGATGGAACAACAGAAATGCTCAATAAACATAAAAACATTGAAGTATATCACCAAGCAGAGCGAAAAGGTAAAATTGGAGCCATAAATAGAGGAATGCAATTTGTTAAAACCCCAATTGTTATCTTTTCGGATGCTAACTCAATTTTAAATAAAGATTCAATAAAGCATATTACAAATGCTTTCAAAGATTCGGTTATTGGTTGCGTAGCTGGAGAAAAAAGAATTAAAACTGATGATAAAGAAAATGCGGCAAATGCAGGCGAAGGAATCTATTGGAAATATGAATCATTTATTAAAAAATGTGAATCCGAGATCAACTCAGCCGTTGGAGCTGTGGGTGAATTATTTGCAATAAGAACAGAATTGTTCGAAGAAATTGAAAGCGACACAATACTCGACGATTTTATTATTTCACTTAGAATTGCATTAAAAGGATATAAAATAAAATATGAACCCCTTGCGATCGCAACGGAAGGAGCTTCTGTTAATATTAAAGAAGAACTTAAACGTAAAACCAGAATTGCATATGGTGGATTTCAAGCTATGGGACGACTGGTTTCATTACTTAACCCATTTAATTCAGCTATGCTTACATTCCAATATTTATCGCATAAAGTTCTAAGGTGGACACTTGTACCTTTTTCTTTTTTACTCCTTTTTATCATTAATTTTTACATTTCATATACTGAAAATTGGTTCGGGATATATTCACTGTTTTTTTATCTTCAACTTCTTTTTTATTTGTTGGTTATTTCTGGAGCTTTTTTACAAAAGAAAAAAACGAACATCAAACTATTATTTGCACCCTACTATCTTTTTATAATGAACCTTGCAGAGATTATTGGACTCATTCGATATATACGAAAAAAACAATCTGTAAATTGGGAACGGGCAAAAAGAAACTAATATCATCTAATTTATATTGTCTTTTTTAGGGAAATTTAAACACTTATTATACTTTTGCCAAACAAATTTCCCATTAATAATATAGAAATGTCTAGCAATCAAAATAATAAGACAAGTCAACTCAATACAATAGAAGAGGCAATAGAAGATATCAGAGCAGGAAAAGTAATCATAGTTGTTGATGACGAGGATCGAGAAAATGAAGGTGATTTTGTGGTTGCCGCCGAAACCATAACTCCAGAAATTGTAAATTTTATGGCTACACATGGCCGTGGTTTAAT
Organism: Marinilabiliales bacterium; assembly: GCA_002869305.1. Taxonomy (GTDB): domain Bacteria; phylum Bacteroidota; class Bacteroidia; order Bacteroidales; family UBA12077; genus UBA12077. The sequence goes on along the minus strand of PKTC01000504.1, from coordinate 932 downwards.
TTGTGCTCCGCTGCCTGAAGCCAGGTGCGATGAGTTAGAACTAGAGCTAATGGTTGGAAACAATACAGCATTGCATGCGACTCCTTTTACAGTTTCAGTTGATTTAAATGGTCACGGATGTACAACCGGTATTTCAGCTTCAGATCGAGCCAAGACAATAAAGGCACTTGTCGATAAAAATACAACACCGGAAGATTTAGGCAGACCAGGACATATTTTTCCCCTTAAGGCCAAAGAACGTGGTGTAATAAGAAGGGCTGGTCATACAGAAGCAGTTGTTGATTTAACAAGACTTGCTGGTCTTAAACCCGGAGGTGCTTTAGTTGAGATCATGAACGAAGATGGCACTATGGCTCGCATGCCCCAATTACTCGAAATTTCACAGAAATTCGATTTAAAAATTATTTCCATTGAAGATCTCATTAAATATAGACTAAAAGAAGATACCTTGGTTGAAAAAGGAGTTAGAGTAAAACTTCCAACCGAATTTGGTGAGTTTGATTTGATCCCCTTCAAACAAAAATCAAATGGATTAGAACATGTAGCCCTTATTAAAGGTAAATGGTCTAAAAATGATCCTGTTTGTGTAAGAGTTCATTCATCATGTGTTACCGGAGACATATTTGGATCGAAACGATGTGATTGCGGTCAACAACTCCACGAAGCAATGCGAAAAATAGATAAAGCAGGTAAAGGTGTTGTTCTTTATATGAATCAGGAAGGAAGAGGAATTGGACTGTTTAATAAAATGAAGGCATACAAACTGCAGGAAGAAGGAATGGATACTGTAGAAGCAAATATTGAATTAGGCTTCGAAGACGATGAAAGAGATTATGGCGTAGGTGCTAGTATTTTAAGAGAACTAAATCTGGGTAAAATCAAATTACTAACCAATAATCCAATAAAACGAAAAGGATTAGAAGCTTACGGTT
>PKTC01000234.1 GCA_002869305.1 Marinilabiliales bacterium | reverse complement strand
AGTTACAACAAAACAAGGTACAAAAGGGGCTTTTAGCATAACGTATGATGGTTATACAGGAATGCAACAAGTAAGAAAAAAAATTGATATGCTATCGGCACAAGAGCTTGCTATTTTAGCTAATGAAGCTGCTGATAATGCCAATGTTGACAGAAAATTAATATACGCAAGTCCAACAAACCTTGGTGAAGGTACTGATTGGCAAGATGAAATATTTAGAGTTGCTCCTATTCAGAATCACCAATTATCTTTTTCTGGAGGAACAGAACGTACAACATATTCAATTTCACTGAATTATTTTAATCAAGAAGGAATCATTTTAAGTTCTGACTTTCAAAAAGGTAATTTAAGGATTAATCTGGCAAATAATGTTAAGGAAAATATTAAAATAGGTACTTCTGTAAATATGAACAGAAGCGTTTTGAATGGCGTTGTTACTGATAGTGAATCGGCAATACCATCAAGTGTAACTTCCTGGGCCTTGGAATTTAATCCAGGATTGGCAGTTTACGATGAAAATGGTGATTACACCTATGAAAATAATACTTCAAAACCTTCAGTTGGAAACCCGGTGGCAGATGCCTTGGAAACAGAACAAATTAATATCTCAAATCGATTTATAGGTAATCTTTACTTAGAATGGGATTTAGCGGATTACTTAAAATTTAGAAGTTCGGTTGGAGGTGATGCATATTTTAACAATGATAAGTCCTTTGTTCCTAACTATTTAAAACGTGCAGAGGCTTCAAATGGTCAAGCAGCACTTGGATCAACCAATGGTTATACATGGTTGGTAGAGAATACATTGAATTTAAATAAAAAAATTAATAACCATTCTGTGAATGCTTTAATTGGACATTCTTTACAGGAGTTTGATTCTGAATATCAGTTTCTAGCTAGCTCAGATTTTGATGACAACAGATTAGGTTATAATGCAATTCAAATGGGTAGCCAAAAAACCCTAATGCTAAGTGGATCTTCTGGATGGCAAATGCAGTCTGTTATATCAAGAATTAATTACAATTTTAAAGAGAAGTATTTACTTACAGTCACTGGAAGGTTAGACGGATCGTCTAAATTTGGATCAGGAAATAAATATGGATTCTTTCCATCCTTTTCAGCAGCATGGAGAGTAACACAAGAAGGTTTCTGGAATGACAATTCTAAAATTAGTAATTTAAAACTTCGTGCAGGATATGGACAAGTTGGTAATGAGGGAATTCCACCATATAGTTCTTTAGGATTACTTGAAATTACTGAAGCGTATTTCGGTGAGACTGAAATTGCTGTAGGAGCTGGACCTTCCACTTTTGAAAATAGCGATTTAAAATGGGAAACTACCGAGCAAGTTAATGTGGGATTCGATATAGGTTTTTATGCGAACAGAATTAGCGTAACCAGTGATTTTTATTTAAAAGAAACTTCTGACTTATTGCTTAATATGACTGTACCATACATATCCGGGTATAAATACGCTTATACAAATGTTGGAAATATGAAGAATTATGGTTTTGAGATAACCGCTAATACTGTAAATTTTGTAGGAGATTTTTCATGGAATACGATATTTAATTTTGCAGTAAATAAAAATGAAATTACAAAACTGACTGGAGAAGATGATCTTGTTGGACAGAGTATACTTGGAATAAATGGTTGGACAAGAATTACCGAAGGCGAACCAATAGGAACATTTTACGGCTTTAAAACCGATGGCATCATTCAATTGGATGAGGACCCTTCAACAATTCCTTATTTCGTCGATTATACACCATCTTATGGGGATAGAAAGTATGTTGATGTTAATGATGATGGTGTGATAAATGAATCTGACAAAGTGGTTTTGGGAAATGCAAGTCCTGATTTTACATATGGTTTAACAAATACTTTTCGCTATAAATCCTTGTCATTAAATATTTACATTCAAGGTGTATATGGAAATGAAATTGTAAATTTTAACAGGTTTGCACTCGAAAGTTTTGATGGTAATAGAAATAATTCTACAGCTGCCTTGGAACGATGGACTGCAAGCAATCCAACAAATGAGTATCCAAGGGCTAATGCAGCACCAAGAGCTAATACATTATCGGATGTTCAGGTAGAAGACGGATCTTATTTGCGTATTAAAGATGTTACCTTGTCATATGCTATTCCACATAAGTTTATTGATAGGATCAAAGTCTCATCGCTTCACATTTTTGTAAGTGCAAAAAATTTGTATACACTTACCTCTTACTCCGGTTTCGACCCGGAGGTTAGTCGTTTTGCAAACGATAATTTAAGTATGGGAGCAGATTATGGTTCATATCCATCAACGAAACTTTATACAATAGGTATTTCTTTAAAACTATAATTTAGGTTTTATTAAAAGTAAATTAAAAATTAAAAAAACAGGTAAAAATATTGCAGGTTTATTTCTTGCAGTAACTCTTCTGATTAATATTTTCGCGATAAGTTCTTGTGATTTTCTTGAAGAAGAACCAGAATCCTTAATAACATCAGCAAATTATTACCAAACAGAAGAAGATGCAGTTGCTGCCGTGAATGCATTATATGATTACTTGAGTGTTGGTACTGACTACTTATGGGATCCAGGTTTCGGAGGAATTTTCTTTAACGATTACTGGGTATTGCAGGATCTTTTATCGGATAACTGCTTTGAAACCTTATCATCACCAGAATACAGGAATATATCGGAGTTTAGGTTTACTCCCGATAATCAGCGATTTGAATTGTATTGGCAGGATTTATATAAAACTATTAATGCTGCTAATGTTGTAATTGCAAAAGTACCGAACATCGAATTTAATGAACAACATAGATTACATCTTGAGTCAGAAGCGCGGTTTGTTCGTGCTATGATGTATTTTGAGCTTGTGAAATATTTTGGCGAAGTACCTTTAACAATAACTCCAACGGAAAGTGCAGATGAGGCGTTCATTTCCAGAACAAATCTGGACGATGTATATAATGTCATTATTAGTGATCTTGAATTCGCAGAATCAAATTTATCAAACAATTACAGGGTAGGAGATGGCAGACCTGTACCTTTTGCAGCAACAGCGCTGCTGGGGAAGGTTTTTTTAACAAAAGGTGATTATGATAATGCTGCCGAGAAATTGTATGATGTTATAGAATCAGGTAAGTTCTATTTATGGCCTGATTATGCTGATATTTTTAAAATCTCTAATATGAATTCGGGTGAGATTATTTTTGCTGTTAATTTCAGTGGTACCTTAAGTGAAGGGTTTAAACCTAATCAATACCATGTTCGATTATTGCCTTCTGGTTTAGATGTGGATGGAGAAGGACCTGAAAACGCTCACGGATTGGAATTACCTACTGATAACTTATTTAATAGCTTCAATCCTTTAGATCGAAGAAGATCAGTAACATTCATCACTTCATATACATATTCAGATGGCACTACAATAAACTTTGAACCACATATTGGTAAGTTTTGGGATCAGGAAGCTGAACCCAGAGGAAATAATACAAATTCTGATGTAATATATCTTCGTTATGCGGATGTTTTGTTAATGTATGCAGAAGCATTGAATGAAACAAATAATGGTCCAACAACGGAAGCTTATAATGCTATAAATGAGGTCAGAAAGAGAGCAAGATATAATGGTGTGGTTGAACAAAACATTTTACCTGATTTGTCAGGATTATCTTATTCTGAATTTTGTGATGCAATTTTAAATGAACGTAGGCTTGAGTTTGTAATGGAAGGTAGCAGATATAATGATTTAAGACGTTTTGGTAAATTGGTTGAAGCAGTAGAAGCATCCGGAAAAGAGAATATTAATCCGCAAGATTTCCATTATCTATTACCAATACCTCAACGTGAGAGAGATTTAAATACAAAATTAACACAGAATACAGGATATTAAAATAAAGGGTATTAAATGAGTTTTAATAAATTTCCATTTATAGAGATCGATAGTGATCCCAAAGATGTTAGTGTAGGTTGGACAGCTGTAACTAAAAGAATAAACAATCTGTTAAGCACTTCGAAGAGCAATAGTATTCTCGTCATGGAATGTTATCAGGGTATTTATAACGATAAACTACTCGAATGGGTGAAAAGCGAGTTGAGTATTGACAATTTGATTAATACTTCTGATTTAATGAAATCAGAAGAAGAAATAAGGAAGCTCACCCAACAGGATGTTACAGATGATCGAATTTTTGGTTTCCTAACAAGATTAGAAGTAATTGATTTTTTCGATCATTCAAAATTAAAAAAATTTAAAAAGGAGAATGCTTTCTTCAAGGGAAAAACGATAATCCTTGGTTATGGGGCATCTTTACTAGTTGATAATCCGGATATAATAGTATATGCCGATATGGCTCGGTGGGAAATTCAACAAAGAATGCGCAGAAATGAAGTGAATAATCTTGGAATAAATAATAAAACTGAAGGATTTGAAGTTAAATATAAACGTGGTTTTTTTGTAGATTGGAGAGCACTTGACAGGTTAAAACGTAAATTAATTCATAAGTGGGATTTTGTTTTAGATACGAATGATCATTCAAATCCAAAATTGGTAGATGGTGATCTAATAAGCGATGCCTTAAAACAGGCAGTGGAGAGACCATTTAGTTTAATGCCATTCTTTGACCCCGGCCCATGGGGTGGTCAATGGATGAAAGAAGTGTGCGACCTGGATAAAGATGTAGATAATTTTGCTTGGTGTTTCAACTGTGTACCTGAAGAAAATAGTTTACTATTTAAGTTCAATGATACTAAGGTTGAGATTCCATCTATAAACCTGGTGTTTTACCAACCAGTAAAGCTATTAGGTGATGCTGTACATGCAAGATTTGGAGACGAATTCCCCATACGATTTGATTTCTTGGATACCATGGATGGTGGAAATCTAAGTCTGCAGGTTCATCCTTTAACAGAATATATCCAGGAAAAATTTGGCATTCATTATACACAGGACGAAAGTTACTATATGATGGATGCAAAACCAGGGGCCAAAGTATATTTGGGATTAAAAGAAGGAGTAAATCCTAAACAAATGATGGAAGAACTTGATGCAGCTCAACAAGAAAACATATATTTTGATGCCGACAAGCACGTCCAAACCTGGAAAGTAAAAAAACATGATCATGTTTTAATTCCCGGAGGAACAGTGCATTGCTCCGGTATTGATTCTATGGTACTCGAAATAAGTTCAACTCCATACATTTTCACCTTTAAGTTGTGGGATTGGGGACGTGTTGGACTAGATGGAAAGCCACGTCCAATAAATTTGAAACATGGTGAAAACGTAATTCAATGGGATCGCACTACAGAGTGGACCAAAGAAAATCTTGTTAATAGAATCGAAAAGATTAACGAGGGTGATGGTTGGTATGAAGAAAAAACCGGCTTGCATGAGCGCGAATTTATTGAGACTCGAAGATTTTGGTTTAGTAAAATTACTGATCATAAAACAAATGGTGGAGTTCATGTATTAAACCTTGTCGAAGGAGATGAAGCAATTGTTGAAAGTCCTGATGATACGTTTAAACCTTTTATAATTCATTACGCCGAAACATTTATTGTTCCGGCAAATGTTGGAAAATATACCATAAGTCCTTACGGTAAAAGTGAAGGTAAACTAATTGGTATTATCAAAGCATATGTTCGAATTAACTAATAATAGAAATTAAGAAAATATGAATAAGCAAGTTTCTTTTAAGTATTTATTACCCGTATTAATGTCATTTTATATTATGGGTTTTGTTGATCTTGTTGGTGTGGCAACAGGTTATATTAAAAAGGATTTTAATTTATCCGATACCGTAGCACAGCTTTTACCGAGTATGGTGTTTATATGGTTTGCATTGTTAGCTATTCCAACTGGAATTTTCCTGGATCGAAAAGGAAAAAGGTTCACTGTTAATACCGGTATGATTATAACAGGAATTGGAATGCTAATACCCTTTATTCATTATTCATATTTAAGTGCTGT
>PKTC01000188.1 GCA_002869305.1 Marinilabiliales bacterium | reverse complement strand
TTGTTAATTTGCTAAGTACATAACCCATCATTTGACCAACAATAAATTTTGGTTTCAGTTTTATCCAAGCAAATGGAATTAAACTTAATTTTGTATTTGATATCATTTGAAACAGGTTCAAAAAAGTTTTCTTTTGATGATTTAAATATACCTATACTTGTTGCAAGCCAAACTTCACCATTCTCTTTTGAAATAATTCCTTTAGGTTGAGCGCCAGTTGTAATGTTACTCTTATACTTAAACGAGTGCTTTATTACATTTTTTTTTCCTATTGAATATAAAAAACGCGATGCAATCCATACCTTGTCATTGTTTGTATCATGAAAGATATCCTTAATAATAACATTGTCTTTATCCAGGTTAATCAACTCTTTTTCAGTTAGAGTAGCCAGCTTCACTATTTTATTATTAAGTCCCAACCAATTGCTTTTTTTATCTGCACTAATGGCGTAAACAGATTTACTTAGTATGGAGTCATTTTTAAAATTTAAAACAGAAAAGGCCGGAGTATAATAAACCCCATTAAGTAATGTTGTAAACCAATAACCACCCTCAGAATCTTGTAAAACGGAGGTGATATTTTTATTTTTTAAAATATGCAGACAAGGTTCCTTATCAATGTTAAAACTTTCGAATTTATAAGCTCCTTTTCGTGTTCCCGTCCATAAATTATTTTCTCGATCCTCACTTATCCACAAAATAGGATGTTTTAATTTTTTCGCATTTAATCGTTTTTCCATTAAATGCAAAAGGAAATTATTGGTTGCAATGAATACATTTTCATTTTTAGCAAAACCTATGTGTCTGTTTTGTCTAGTTTTATTAGGAAGTTTATTTAGAATAGTATCTACTGAAATTAGATGAATGAAATTAATATTATCTCCAGATTTACTGTTATCTGTTAAAGTATTTAATATAAGTTTATTATTTATTAAGAGTAAATTAATAATCCCATCAAAATTTTTGATCTTTTTTGTTCCTCCATAACGATCCACAATAAAACCACCATTGTAGACATCTCCATAATATAAATTGTCTAAGCTATCAATATAAAATGATAATTTGTTTGGGTTTGAAGACAGCTGAAGTTTTTTTTGGAGTTGATCATTATACTTGTACTCAAAAATGCTATCATTTTTAAAATATGAAAATTTGGCTGAATGCGGAACAAACCATATTCTGTTTTGGTAATCCTCATAAATCTCAAAAACAGTATTATCGGGCAATCCATCTTTTTGTGAAAAATTTCTAAATTCATACCCATCATATCTACTAACTCCATTGTCGGTTGCAAACCATATATATCCTTTTGAATCTTGAAAAGCATGGTACACCTCTGAACTAGGCAGTCCATCTTGAGGTGTAAAATGCCTAAAATTAAACGATTGAGCATATATATAATTAGGTGTGAATAATAATATGAAGTAAAATAGAAGTGTATATTTTACCAGGTTGGAAGATGTTTTTTTATTTTGAACTAGTTTTTTCGTTGTCGTGAAATTAAATAATGAATACCCTCAAAAATAGGATAAGATTTTGAATATCCTAGGAACAATTAAAACTAAAAAATGAATCTCCATTTCATTGCTTAAAACGTACATTTTGTGCACTAAAATACCCCACACATTACTTTGTCTAAGAATTTAATTTTAAAAGCTTTATTTTAGTATTTGCGTAAACAAGATTATGAGAAAAATTATTTTGTGGAGGGTAAGGCAAATTGCTTTACCCTTATTTATTTACATAGAATCAGCTTTCTAATCATCATTTACTATTTGCCAGAGATTTAGGTAACTAAGTTTAATAATATCCACCATTTTATTCCAATTAATATCTGATGTCTGATCTTTAGGTGTGTGATACGTAATGGGAAAGCCTGCCATAAAATACATAATAGGGATATTCTTTGCAGAAAACGAAGAATGATCGCTACCACCTTTTGGATTATGAGATGACCTAAAGCTGAGATCTAGATTCAGGCTATAATCACCAATATTTTTTGTGGTTAATTCTTCTAGCTCGCTTAATGAGGAGCTATATGTCATTCTGGCTTGATTCTTCAATGTATCATCTTCGGAATCTTTACTAATCATGTCGAAGTTTAAATAGAGCTTAATATTATCAATTTTTCCTCCATATGGATGATCAGCAAAATATTTTGATCCAAGTAAGCCTTTTTCTTCACCGGTCCATGCTGCAAAAACGAGGGTCTTTTTTGGCTTAATGCCAGCAGCTTTAAATGCTTTAGCTAGCATCCATACACCAATGGTTCCTGATGCATTATCGTCGGCACCATTCCAAACAAATCCATTTGCTGCTCCCAAATGATCGTAATGCGCACCAATAACCACAATTTCGTCTTTGTTTTCTCCTTCAATCATTCCAATAACATTTCTGGCTTGCAATAATTCAGTTTTTACCTGGTAATCAATTTTTAAATTTGCGCCTTTTAAAATTTTCGAACTAGGTCTTAAGGAATATGCAGTCGTTTTCTCAAAATAATCTGGGTTTATATCTTGACTTTTCAAAATTGTATTAACTAGCTTTTTTGTTGGGAAAATCTTTATAGGGTTAACTACTAAATCATCCGAAGGCAGTTCTAATCGATGTTTATAGTTAGGACTTTGGGGCCTTTCATTATCATTAGTTAACTTAAATTTTTGCTCTTCAAACCAATCTTTCGGATTCAGGTCGTCATAAATTTCTATGATTGCAACAGCTCCTTTTTCTTCCGCAATTTTATCTTTTTTTCGACTTAAGTAATAGCTGAAATAACGTTCCTCTCTATGAAATTTCTTATATCCTAGCGAATTAGTATCTTTATGACCAGGATATCCACTTAATCTGACAATAATTTTATTCTTAACATCAACTCCTTTGAAATCATTGTAACCTGATTCCTCATCTATAAATCCATAACCCACAAATACAATTTCAGAATTTAATTGCATGCTCGAATTAGATCCGTAAATAGAATAATCCACATTTTCTTCAAAAAATGTCCATTGATTATGGCTTTTTGAATAAATTGACACTGAAGAGGTACTTTCAAGTTGTTTAATCATGTAAATATTTTGGAAATAAGAAGTATATTCTTCAGATCTTGTACCATTCCACCTTTCTGCTCTTGTTGGTTTTGTCCATTCCTGATCACCTGCTGGTTCAATACTATTATATATTAGCATGCTGGCTAAATAATCTGCGGCAAGAAATTCTCCTCTTGATCCTGTAGCTCTCCCTTCCATCCAATCAGAGGATAAAAACTCCAATTGTGCTTTCACCGATTCTTTCGTAATAGCATCAAGCCCTTTCTGCAGAGGATTTTTTTGTGAGAAGGAGTTGATAGAAAAGTTAAACAATATGCTTAAGGTCAATAAAATTGGGATTGAAGTTTTCATGGTAAATTTTTAAGATTATGCATCTTTGACATTGTTGAACTAAAAAAGTTTAATTACAATCAGATTAGAGTATTAGACAATTATTTGCGTTGTTGGATATCGTAAATTGTGAAAATTATTGATAAAGAGCTCACTAAAAATAAAATAATTTCGGCAGTTGGAATTTTAATACAATTGTTTATGACTTATCTAAATACAAAAATTATTGGAACTGGAAGTTATATTCCAGATAATAAAATTGAGAACAGTGATTATTTTACAAAAACATTTTTCGAAAAGGATCAATCTTTAATAAAAGGGTCGGGAGAGGAGATTGTAGCAAAATTCAGGGATATTACAGGAATTAAAGAAAGACGATGGGTAAAAAGTAATCAGACTGCTTCGGAGATTGCAACAAAGGCGGCAGAGCAGGCTATTGCTTCAGCTGAAATAGATAGAGAAACGATTGATCACATCATTGTGGCTACAAATTTTGGGGATGTGATTGAAGGTACTATCCAAACTGATTTGTTGCCAAGCCTTGCAGCACGTGTAAAACACAATTTAGGAATTGCAAATCCTTCGTGTGTTGCATACGATTTAATTTTCGGCTGTCCCGGATGGGTTCAGGGAGTAATTCAGGCCGATTCATTTATTAAAACTGGTTTAGCAAAACGTGTGCTTGTAATTGGAGCAGAAACTTTATCAAGGGTTGTGGATATTTATGATCGTGATACCATGATATTTTCTGATGGGGCGGGAGCTGCGATTGTTGAAGGAACTACTTCTAGTAAAAAAACAGGAGTGCTTTCCTCGGCAACTGTTACACATACTAAAGATGAAGCATTTTATCTCTACCTTGGCCAATCAAATAAGCCCGAAAGTGATCCTAATGTGCGGTATATAAAAATGCACGGTCGTAAAATTTATGAATATTCCTTATCAAATGTTCCTAAGGCTATTAAGGCTGCAATGGATAAATCCGGCATTCCAATAGAAGAAGTTAAGAAAATTATTATTCATCAGGCCAATGAGAAAATGGACGAGGCCATTGTGATGCGATTTTTCAGACAGTATGGAATTCAAATTGATATTGATGATGTAATGCCGATGAATATTCAAGAACTTGGAAACAGCTCTGTGGCAACTGTACCAACTTTATATGATATGATACTTAATGATCAAATTAAAAATCATCACATAAATAAGGGGGATATTATTATTTTCGCTTCCGTTGGAGCAGGAATGAGCATCAATGCAATTGTATATAAACAATAAAAACTAGTGTTGTTTCTTCTCATTGCTCCAAACTAAAGAAGCAGATCCTAAAATTGCAGCTTCACATTCTGGCAATAAAGATGAAAGTAACTTAACTTTATTTTTATAAATAGGGAAATTATACTCTTCCATGTATTTCTTGGTTGGTTCAAAAATTAGTTTACCTGCATTTGCTAAACCTCCAAATAGGAATATGGCTTCAGGACTAATTATTGTAATAGCATCGGCCAATTTCATTCCTAGTATCTTTCCTGTAAAGTCGAAAGCATCAATAGCCAATTGATCTCCATTCATGGCTGCTTTATAAATCTGTTCAGAAGTTATATTATTGTATGAATAATCTCTTAAAATACTATCGGTTTTAGCCTTTGATAATAGTTTTACAACCGTTCTTTTAATTCCCGTTGCTGAAACATAGGTTTCCAGGCAACCCTTTTTCCCACATCCGCATTCGCGCCCGTCATGGAAAACAGTTGTGTGTCCAAATTCACCAGCAAAACCGTCTTGACCAAGAATAAGATTTCCATTAGCTACAAAACCACTACCTAAACCTGTGCCTAAGGTTATCATGATAAAATTCTTCATGTTCTTCGCTCCACCATACGTCATTTCGCCCATAGCAGCAGCATTGGCATCATTTGTTAAATAAACGGGTACTTTGATCTTTTTACTTAATAAATCGGCTAATGGTACTATTCCTTTCCAATTTAAGTTTGGAGCATGTTCGATGGTGCCACGATAGAAGTTTCCATTAGGAGCTCCAATTCCAACTCCAACTAATTTATGATCAGATTTTAGGCCTGCCAATGAATGTTTTATGCGTTCTGATAAATAATTAATAAAATCATCAACTTCTTTAAATTCTTTTGTAGGAAATGATTCTTTTAATTTAACCTCACCATCTTCAGTTAGAACTCCATATTTTATAGAAGTTCCTCCAATATCAATACCAATAGCTAATTTTTGCATGACAGATTAAGAATTGTAATTATGTAAAATAAGATATTGATTGCAATAATAACAAACTTTCAACAACATAATTTCATTCCGGCTTATATAACCTTTCGTGAAGTTATAAAATTATTTAAGTGATCTTCTTTCGAGGATACTTTAAATAAGGGATTTCAAACTAAAATTGTTTTATCGAAATCGTTTGCGATACTTAGGAAAAAGAAAGGAGTTGTTATGCCGCAAGAGATTATAGTTTTCTCATAAGAGTAAGTCCATCTCGAATGGGTAGCATTACTTTTTCAATTCTATCATCGTTTTTAATAAACTCGTTAAATTCAATAACTCCCTTTGTATGTTCATCCTCAGGAACAGTAGTTTCAAGCACTTTGCCACTCCACAAAACATTG
>PKTC01000042.1 GCA_002869305.1 Marinilabiliales bacterium | reverse complement strand
TTCTTCGCTGATAATTAATTTTAATTCAATTTTCGAATTTTTAAGTTCCCTTTTTAGAAAATCCAGAAGCTCGTTTCTAATTTCATTAATCTTATGTTCTTGCAGATTGTTATCAATTGAGAAACCTACTATATAATTTTCCTCAAGCTTAGGATCTTTAGAAGTTAATGTATTAAAAATTCTCGGTTTGGCTCCCATTTTATCTGAGAATTCGTGCCACTTTTCAATTAACTCCTTTTCTGTAAAGTCATTAATGAGATTTTCACCATCTTCTAATTTTATCTCATTTGTTAGGGGCTCTTCCACAATGTCAGACTGAACCGACTGATCAAGTTTCTCTTTAATTGAAAATGTTGAGAATGAATTTGTTTTATTCTTATATGAAGATATATTTTTTTTCTCTTCAACCGCTTTTTTTTCAGCTGAGACCTCAACTTTATCTTCTTCCTTCTTTTTAGCTTTTACTTGCTCTTTATCAGGCTGCTTTTCTAATTGACTAGAGTTTTTTTTTTCAATCGTAATATTGCACAGTTCGATAAGGCTTAGTTCAACATGAAGCCTCTTATTTTTACTAAGCTTGTATGCAATATCGCACCTATTAGAAATTTCCAATGCTGAAAATAAGAATTCGGCTGAACAAGCCTTTGTTTGTTCATTGTACCGATCTCTAATATTAGCACCAACTTCTAATAGTTGAAGAGTTATTTCGTCCTTACATACTAATAAATTTCTAAAGTGTTCGCTTAATCCATTGATAAAATGGTGCGCGTCAAATCCCTTATCAAGAATTTCATTGAAAGTTAAAAGTACCTGAGAAATATTATTTTGCATAAAAGCATCTGTCACTTTGAAATAATAATCGTAATCAAGAACATTTAAATTATCAATAACACCTTGATATGTAATATTACTTCCTGAAAAACTCACCACCTGATCAAAAATCGATAATGCATCTCGCATAGCTCCATCTGCTTTTTGTGCTATAATATTTAGTCCATCAAGTTCATATGAGATATTCTCTGCTTTGGCTATGTATTCTATATAATCAACCGTATCATCTACTCTGATTCGATTAAAATCGAAAATCTGACATCGTGATAAAATAGTTGGAATGATTTTGTGTTTTTCTGTTGTAGCTAAGATAAAAATAGCATGAGATGGAGGCTCTTCCAATGTTTTTAAAAATGCATTGAAAGCCTGTGATGATAACATATGAACCTCATCAATGATATATATACTATACTTCCCAACTTGTGGCGGAATCCTAACCTGTTCTATTAGGTTTCGAATATCTTCTACTGAATTGTTAGATGCAGCATCTAATTCATGGATATTATATGATCGATTCTGATTAAAGGATTCACACGATTCACATTGATTGCAAGGTTCTACATTTTCATCAAGGTTTTTACAATTTATTGTTTTTGCAAATATTCTTGCACAAGTAGTCTTTCCAACACCCCTTGGTCCACAAAACAAATAAGCCTGAGCTAAATGATTGTTTTTAATAGCATTCTTTAATGTTGTAGTAATAGATGCCTGTCCAATAACAGATTTAAATGTTGATGGCCTGTATTTTCGTGCAGAAACAATAAAATTTTCCATTTTCCTTTAATTTCTTCTTAGCTTTACAAAGGTAAAATTTTTGATCAATTTCAATTACAAAGTTTAAAAAGCCTTGCATAAATTTTATTCACAATTCATTTTTTTCAAATAATCCTTTCTAATTCATTTATTTACTTACAATTTCTTTTGTATTAAATAAAAAATATTCTAATTTTGCGGCTCGATAATTAATAATTAAAATTTAAAATTATGATGAATCATTACGAAACCGTTTTCATTACAACTCCCGTTTTGTCTGAAGTTCAGATGAAGGAAGCGGTTGACAAATTCTTAGGAATTTTAAAAGAAAGTGGTGCGGAAATCGTGCACGAAGAAAATTGGGGATTAAAGAAATTGGCTTACCCTATTCAAAAAAAATCAACTGGATTTTATTATTTAGTTGAATTTAAAGCTGAAGGTGATGCTATTCAGAAACTGGAAACTGAATACAGACGAGATGAAAGAATCATCCGTTTTTTAACTTTCAAAATGGATAAATATGCTGTTGAATATAGCATTAAGAAAAGAAGTAAAAAAGAAACAGCAAAATCGGAGGAATAAGTCATGGCACAAAATCAATCAGAAATTAGATATCTTACACCCCCAACTGTAGAGATAAAAAAGAAGAAATACTGTCGATTCAAAAAGAATAAGATCAAGTATATCGATTATAAAGATCCTGAGTTCTTAAAGAAATTTGTAAACGAACAAGGTAAAATTTTACCTAGAAGAATTACTGGAACATCTTTAAAATATCAAAGAAAAGTTGCAAAAGCAATTAAAAGAGCTCGTCACTTAGCTTTATTGCCATACGTAACTGATATGTTAAAATAAGAAACGGAGGATATAGAAATGGAAGTCATTTTAAAAGAAGATATACAAAATTTAGGACATAAAAACGACATCGTAACTGTAAAAAATGGTTATGGTAGAAATTATTTAATTCCTAATGGATTAGCAGTTATAGCAACTGTCTCTGCAAAAAAAATGCATGAGGAAAATATTAGACAAAGAGCTCATAAGGAAGAAAAAATTAAAAATGAAGCTCAGGAAATTGCTAACAAGATTGAAAAAGTATCATTATCTATTGGTGCTAAAACAAGTTCGACCGGCAAAATCTTTGGTTCTGTAAATACTATTCAAATTGCAGAAGCATTGAAAGAAAAAGGATATGAAATTGAAAGAAAAAATATTTCTATTCCTGAAGATCAAATCAAAGAAGTTGGTAAATACACTGCTACTATTAAATTACACAAAGAAGTTAGTGTTGATATTGAATTCGAAATTGTAGCTGAATAAGCAATAAATATTACATCAAAAAGGAGCTTAATATTAAGCTCCTTTTTTTATGCAGTTTTGCAATTCATATTATTTAACAGCAATTGTTTCAATTTCAATAAGAGCCCCTAAAGGCAATTTAACTACACCATATGCCGCACGTGCAGGCGGATTTTCTTTATAATAATTTCCATAAACTTCGTTCATTGCCTGAAAATTATCCATATCGCTTAATAAACATGTTGATTTTACAACTTGATCATAATTATAGCCAGCAGCTTCTAGAATGGCACCTATATTTTTCATTACCTGCTCTGTTTGTTCTTTAATTCCCTCAGGCATTTTTCCTGTTTCCGGGTTGATTGGCACCTGACCAGATATGTATAGTGTACCATTTGTTTCAATCGCTTGACTATATGGCCCTATTGCTTTAGGTGCTTTTTCTGTAAATATAATTTTCTTCATGAGTTTTGATTTTGTTAGTTTTGAATCACAAAATTAGTTTAATTTGCTTGCTAATAAAATATAAAACTTGTGAAAATATTCATTTTAGATAATTACGACTCTTTCACTTATAATCTTGTTCATATTATTGAACAGTTTGCTAAATCTGTTGCAGTTAAAAGAAATGATCAAGTTATACTATCCGATTTGGATAGCTACGATAAAATTGTTTTTTCTCCTGGACCCGGCTTACCTTCTGAGGTAAGCATCATGTCTAAAATTATTGATCACTATAAATTTACAAAACCAATCTTGGGAGTTTGCCTGGGCCATCAAGCGATAGCTGAGTATTTTGGTGCACATTTAGTAAATATGCCCGAAGTTAATCATGGACGTGAACTTGAAACGACAATTATTCTTGAAGATTATATCTTTAAGCAGGTTCCAAAAACATTTTTCTCAGGCAGGTATCATTCCTGGATTGTTGATCATCACAATTTACCTAATGAACTGGAGGTAACATCATTAGATAAAGAAAATATTATGTCTATAAGGCATAAGCAATTTGATCTTCGAGGAGTTCAATTCCATCCTGAATCGGTAATGACTAAATTTGGGAAAAAGATACTGGAAAACTGGGTTCTTAAATAATTGATCCAACCATCAAACTATAAATTATCTTGCCAAGATTTACGTTTATCGTATTTTAAGAAGTCTCTAAGAGTAGATCCTTTAACATTAATCTGGAAAGAATAACTTTGCATCCGCCCTACCGGAATCCATCTAAATGAAGCTTCCCAACAATGCAAATCTCTATGAATATTAATTGAACCATTTGAAAGTTCATTAGCAACCAAGTCATAATTGGCTCTAAAACTAATCTTCCAATTTTTAGTTAGGCTTATATCTCCAGTTATGCTAGCCGTTTGAGTTATTTTCTTACTTTCCTCAAGCCCTGATTTAGAATAAACGTACTTATAATTTAAATTTAAATTCCATGGGATATTGAAATCTACATATGTTTGATACTGCTCTTGTTCGTCATAAAAATCATCACTAAAATTTGAAAAACGATCATTTGCACCAATCGTGCTTTGTTGCTGACTATTATCGCTGCTTTCATCAGTTTTTGGTTTTAGTCTAACGTCTATGGTAAAATCAACTCTTGTTAAACGTCCTAACCCTCCTTTATCTGTATTCCATTGAAATTCATTGTAAATTTTACCTTCATCTGTAAGCGCGTAAGGATCGATTTTTGCATTAAACTGAAAGCTAAGTTTGTTTTCAAACATTGAAGTTCTTCCATTGATTGCCAGTGCACTCCAGTTTAAAGAATCAGCAAACATGTTATAATTTGTAGACAATTTAAAACTTTCCAACAGTTTTATCTTTTTAGTACCTGTTCCGGTTGTATCTTCAAGATCTCTAACCTTCATTTCAAGATTATTGTTTAAACCAAAATTTATCGAACCACTTTGACCAGGTGCTGCAGGAAGGTTATACAATCCTTTTTTAAATATAGAGTATTCTCTTGGATTTTCGAATAAAGTATCTGTTTTACTGTAATATACACCATAATAATCATCAACCATACTACCTAAATCTGGTCTATATGAAACACTTACCGAAGGGGTAATAACATGTCTAATAGCAATCAGTTTTGCATCAGGATTTTTAATCTGATACATTCCATAAATATTCGGTCCGACACTTAATGATATAGAAGGGTTAACAACTTGTGCATATTTTATTGTAGGATGGTCAATGGTATCGATATCAACATACTGACTTCCATTATCATCTGTGACCAAGGTACTTATATACTCAACGTAGTTTGGATATAAGATACATGTATATTCAACTCTTGGGCTTAAATTGAAATGTTGTAAAATTTTAAAATTGGTACTTAATGGAATATTATGTTGAAAACCATTTTCATAATCCATCAATTCATTGCCTGTTATATATTCTCCAGTATATCTTGAATTAAATAAAAGAGTATCTTTCGTTTCAATTCTATTTTCAAATTTAGAAGAGTATTGTATTTCAATATCTTCATACCACTTTGTTTCTCCTGATGAATTTTTTCTACGAAATGGATACTGTCTGTCAACATTAAAAGTCATTACAGGTAATGTTAACGAAATGTTATTCGTATTACTATTTTGTGAGTGTCTTAAATTACCAGTAAATCTAAATGGACTATCAGGCCAATTCTTACTGTACGATATACTTGAGCTTTTTGTATTGGTATTTCTTTGTGCTAAAGATGTGCTATTAAACTGATCATATGAAGAGGTACTATAATTTACACTTGCAGAAAATTTAGAATTTGGATTTGCCTTTGGATCTTGTGTATGTGTCCATCGTATAGCCATATCTTTTGATCTGGTATAATCTGGAAGACCTTGCTCACTTTTTACAAATTCGGAATAACTAAAATTAAAAATTGTATTGAATTTATATCTCTTTTTAAATCTATATTGAACGTCCGAAGCCCATGATCCTTTTGAATAGATTGATCCTGTAAGTTGCAAATCCATTTTATCACTAATACCAAAATAATATCCACCATCACGCAAGAAAAATCCTCGATTCTTTTCTTCACCATATTTAGGAATCATTATTCCTGAAGAATACTCACTCTGACTTGGAAAAAAACCAAAAGGAATACCTAAAAACTTAATTGGGATATCCTCCATAACTATA